>JBDSLQ010000069.1:0-3099 GCA_039916285.1 Caldimonas sp. | reverse complement strand
GCGCGCCCGCGACGATCCATTCGGCAATCAGCTTGCCGGCCCCGCCCGAGTTGGCGATCCCGGCCGAGTTGAAGCCGGCGGCGACGAAGAAGCCGCGCAGCTCGGGCGCTTCGCCGAGGATGAAGTTCCCGTCGGGCGTGAAGCTTTCCGGGCCGTTCAGCAGCATCTTGATCTTCGCCGTCTCGAGGCAGGGCGTGCGGTGGATCGCCGCCGTCATGAGCGGCTCGAACTGGTCCCAGTCCTCGTCGAGCAGCTGGAACTGGAAGGTCGAGGGGATCGGGTCGACGGTCCACGGCTTGGCCTTCGGCTCGAAGCCGCCCATCAGCAGGCCGCCGACCTCCTCCTTGTAGTAGATGCAGCCGTCGGGGTCGCGCAGCACCGGCAACATCGGGTGAACGCCGTCGATGCGGTCGGTGACGGTGTAGAAGTGCTCGGCCGACCAGAGCGGCACGTTGACGCCTGCGAGCGCGCCGAGCTGCCGCGCCCACTGGCCGGCGCAGTTGACGACGATCTCGCAGGCGATCTCGGTCTCGTCGCCGCCTCGGCGCACGCGCAAGCCGGTCACGCCGGGACCGGTCGGCCCGACCCCGCGCAGGACCGCAACCACCTCGGTGTCCTCGACGATCTTCGCGCCGCGCATGCGGGCGCCCTTGGCGAGCGACATCGTCAGGTCGGCGGGATTGGCCTTGCCGTCGCCCGGGATCCAGATCGCGCCGGCGAGGTCGTCGGTTCGCAGCATCGGGAACAGCTCGCCCGCGCGCGCCGGGCTGATCTCTTCGCACTCGACGCCGAAGCTGCGCGCCAGCGCGAGCTGCTTGCGCAGCACCCTCATCCGTTCGCGCGTCCCGGCCACGTTGACGCTGCCGCACTGCTTCCAGCCGGTCGCCAGGCCGCTCTCCGCCTCGAGCGTCGCGTACAGCTCGATGCTGTACTTGCTCATCCGCGTCATGGTCCGGTTCGGACGCATCTGGCCGACGAGGCCGGCGGCGTGCCAGGTCGTTCCGCAGGTCAGCTTGCCCTGCTCGAGCACGAGCACGTCCTTCTCGCCGAGCGCGGCGAGGTGGTACGCGGTCGAGCAGCCGGCGATGCCACCGCCGATGATGACGATGCGGGCGTGCGTCGGCAGTGTCATGGTGTGTCCTCGGTGTCAGGTGAGGCGAAGCGCCATCACGCCGGCGATGATCGCGCCGGTGCCGACGGCGCGCTGCAGGCGAAAGCGCTCGTTGAGCACCACGACGCCGATCAGCGCCGCGAACAGCACCGAGGTCTCGCGCAGCGCGGCGACGGCGGCGACCGGCGCGCGCGTCATCGCCCAGAGAGCGATGCCGTAGGCGCCGAGCGAAGCGCAGGCCCCCAGCAGCGCCACCGGCCAGCGGCCGCGCATGTAGGCGAACGAGGGCGCGAGACCGGCGCGGCGCTGCCACATGACGATCGCGAAGTAGGGCGCGCCATCGAGGAGGAACAGCAGGGCGACGTACTGCAGGGCGTTGCCGGAGGCACGGACACCGATGCCGTCGACGATCGTGTAGGTGGCGATGATCGCCGCGTTGGCGAGCGCATAGGCGAGGGCGTGGCGGCGCGAGCCGCCAAGCGCGGTCGAACGCGTGAAACCGATCGCCAGCACGCCGACGCTGATGCCGGCGATCCCGAGCCAGGCGGCGAACGGCACATGCTCGCCGAGCAGCCGGCCGCTCAGGAGGGCGACGATCAGCGGCGCCGTGCCGCGCATCACCGGATAGGCGAAGCTGAGCTCGCCGTGGCGATACGCGCCGACCAGCGTCACGTAATAGCCGATGTGGATGACGATGGATGCCGCCAGCCACGGCAACGCTTCGGCCTTCGGCAGGCCGACGATCGCCACCAGCACCGCGCCGACGCCGCAGCCGATAACGTGGATCAGCGCCGTGTCGAGCGCCATGTCGTGGCCCGACTTGATCAGCGCGTTCCAGGAAGCGTGGAGGAGGGCGCCGAAAAGGACCGCCACGATGACGGTCCAGCTCAGCGCCGGCGTCATCGCCGCGCGCTCTCCGCGCACGCGGCGGCGCGTCCCAGGAAGTGGGCGAGCGCCGGCGTCGCCAGGTCGCGCTGCTTGGCGAGATCGTCCCACTGGCGCAGCAGCACGGCATCGCGGGCGCCCGGCTGGGCGAGGAAGGCCGCCGCTGCGGCGGCGTCGAACACGCCGCCCTGCAGCTCGAGGCTTCGCCTGGAATCGGCGGAGAGGCGGTCGCGGTAGCCGGCGTCGACCTGGCAGAGGAAGCGCTTGGCGTCGACGTGGAGCTTGATCGCGTCGAGCACGGCGTCGGGAAACAGGCCGCGCAGGAAAGGCAGCGCGAAGTACTGGTGCGTGTCGTCGATGCCGCGCAGCGTCGGCGTCTCGCCCTGGTGATTGAGCAGGTGGCCGAGATCGTGCAACAGGCAGGCCGTGACCAGGCCGTCGTCGGCCTCGCTCTGCTCGGCGAAATGGGCGGTCTGGAGCGCGTGCTCGAGCTGGGTCACCGCCTCGCCGCTGTACTGCTCGCCACCATGACGGGCGAACAGCGTCGCGATGTCGTCGAGGCTCAGCATCCCGGGATCAGCGCGCGCTGTCGTCGGCAGTGCCGAGCGCGGCGAACTGCGACTGGCGGATGCGCGTCGCGGTCAGCGCGCCGGCCGACTCGAGGATCGGGTAGGCGACGCCGCAGATGTGCGAGTTGATCCGCTTCAGGTCGCTGATCAGGTCGAGGTGGAGCGAGCTGGTCTCGATGCTCTGCGCCGTGTTCTCGCGCAGGCGGCCGATATGGTTGGCGGCGTACTCGTGCTCGAGGTTCCGGAAGTGCGCCTTCTCCTCGAGCAGGCGCTTGGCGTCGCGCACGTGGCCGTCGAGGAAGACGCTCATCGCCAGGCGCAGGTTGGCGAGGAGGCGCTCGTGCAGGTGGACGATCTCGGCCATGCCGGCCTCGGAGAAGCTGCGGTTCGTCCTGACCTTCTTGTCCTCGATGTCCTGGAGGACGCGCTCGATGATGTCGCCGATCTGCTCCATGTTGATCGTGAACGAGACGATGTCGGTCCAGCGGCGGCTCTCTTCCTTGGACAGCGCCTCGCCGGAGATCTGCGTCAGGT
>JBDSLQ010000068.1:0-5548 GCA_039916285.1 Caldimonas sp. | reverse complement strand
CGGCTCCTTGCCGAAGAACTCCTTGACCTTGTCCTGCACCTTGGGCATGCGGGTCATGCCGCCGACCAGGATCACGTCGTCGATCTGGCCGACCGAGACGCCGGCGTCCTTGATGGCGGTGCGACAGGGCCCGATCGTGCGCTCGATCAGGTCCTCCACCAGGGCTTCCAGCTTGGCGCGGGAGAGCTTGATGTTGAGGTGCTTCGGGCCGGAGGCGTCGGCCGTCACGTAGGGCAGGTTGATGTCGGTCTGGGCCGAGCTGGAGAGCTCGATCTTCGCCTTCTCGGCCGCTTCCTTCAGGCGCTGCAGGGCGAGCACGTCCTTCGACAGGTCGACGCCCTGATCCTTCTTGAACTCGGCAATGATGTAGTCGATGATGCGCTGGTCGAAGTCCTCGCCGCCGAGGAAGGTGTCGCCGTTGGTCGACAGCACTTCGAACTGCTTCTCGCCATCGACGTCGGCGATTTCGATGATCGAGACGTCGAAGGTGCCGCCGCCGAGGTCGTATACAGCGATCTTGCGGTCGCCCTTGGAGGTCTTGTCGAGGCCGAAGGCGAGCGCCGCCGCGGTCGGCTCGTTGATGATGCGCTTGACCTCGAGGCCGGCGATGCGGCCGGCATCCTTGGTCGCCTGGCGCTGCGCATCGTTGAAGTACGCCGGCACGGTGATCACCGCGTCGACGACTTTCTCGCCAAGGTAGTCCTCGGCGGTCTTCTTCATCTTGCGCAGGATCTCGGCCGAGATCTGCTGCGGCGCGAGCTTCTCGCCGCGCACCTCGACCCAGGCATCGCTGTTGTCGGCGGCGACGATCTTGTAGGGCATCAGGGCGATGTCCTTCTGCACTTCCTTCTCCGGGAACTTGCGGCCGATGAGTCGCTTCACGGCGTAAATGGTGTTCTTCGGGTTGGTCACCGCCTGGCGCTTGGCCGCGGCGCCGACCAGGATCTCGCCGCTCTCGAGGTAGGCGACGACCGACGGTGTCGTGCGCGCGCCCTCGCTGTTCTCGATCACCTTCGGCTTGTCGCCTTCCATGATCGCGACGCAGGAGTTGGTGGTCCCGAGGTCGATGCCGATGATCTTTGCCATGTTGTTCTCCAGATGAATTCGATTGCTTGCGAGGTGTGGGTCAGCCGCGACGTTTCAAGCCGACCCGGGTCAGCCGGCAGCGCTCACCGTGACCAGCGCCGGCCGCAAGACCCGGTCGGCGATGGTGTAGCCCTTCTGGAGGACGGCGACGACCGTGTTCGGCTCCTGCGCTGCCGGGACGACGCTGATCGCCTGGTGCTGGTGCGGGTCGAATTTCGCGCCCGCGGGCGGATTGACCTCGATGACCTTGTTCCTCTCGAGCGCCTGCGTCAGCTGGCGCAAGGTGGCGTGCACGCCTTCGAGAAGCTGCTCCGGGGTCGCCGCCGGAATGGCGATCGCCGCTTCCAGGCTGTCGCGCACCGGAAGCAGGCTCTCGGCGAAACCCTCGACGGCGAACTTGCGCGCCTTGGCCATTTCTTCCTCCGCGCGGCGCCGGGTGTTCTCGGCCTCGGCCTTGGCGCGCAGGTAGGCGTCCGAGAGCTCGGCGTGGCGGGCTTCGAGATCGGCCTGGGCGGGCGCCGGGGCGGCGGTCGACTCGTTGGGCTCGTTGGCCGCGGTCGCGGGACTGGTGCCGTTGGCGGTTCCGGTCGAGGAAGGGTCGTTCGCGTTCATCAGGAGGACGTGAGGCGCAACCGCCCGGGTTTCAAGAGCGGATGTTGCTGAACGTGAACGAGTTGTCAGTCCGGATCGGCCGAGGCGCTCCAGCGATTCCAGAGGGCCAGCTCGCGGCGATCGCGCTTGGTCGGCCGGCCATGCTCGATCGCCGCGGCCGGCTCGGGCGTCAGGCGGCGCGCGATCAAGGCCGCCTCGCGGGCGGCGACGCTTTCCGCCGTCTCCGCATACAGCGCCTGCGCGATCGACGCCGGGCCGCGTACGTGGCTGACTCCGGCGACGACGACGGTGCGCGGCGAGACCCGGTGGACGAGGGTGAGGCTGTCGCCGACCCGGACCTCGCGCGAAGGCTTCGCCGGGGCGCCGTTCACCGAGATCCGTCCTTTGACGATCTCTTCGCTCGCCAGCGACCGGGTCCTGAAGAAGCGCGCCGCCCACAGCCACTTGTCGAGGCGCACGCCACCCTTGCCATCCGGACCTTGCATCGCTTCGATTCTCAAGCAACGGGGCGCTGAATGCGCCGCGCCGACGGGTCCGTCGAGACATCGGCATATTCCCCTAGTAGATCGGCGGCGAGACCCCCGACGAGGGGCAGAAAATCCGGTTTCCCGCCGATCCTGCAAGGACTTGCCCCATGCGTCGAGATGCTTTCCTTCGTGCCGCCGCGGCGCTCGCCGCTGCCGGCGCGCTGATGCCGCGGCTGGCGCATGCCGCCGCCAATCTGAAGATGATGATTCCCGCCAACCCCGGCGGCGGCTGGGACACGACCGGCCGGGCGCTCGGCAAGGCGCTGCAGGAGGCCGGCGTGGCCTCGTCGGTCACCTACGACAACAAGGGCGGCGCCGCGGGGGCCCTCGGCCTGGCGCAGTTCGTCAACGGTGCCAAGGCCGATCCCAACGCGATGATGACGATGGGCGCGGTCATGCTCGGCGGCATCATCACCGGCAAGCCGCCCGTGTCGCTGTCGCAGGCGACGCCGCTGGCGCGGATCACGAGCGAGTTCAACGTCTTCGTCCTGCCGGCCGGCTCGCCGCTGAAGAGCATGAAAGACGTCGTCGAGCAGCTGAAGAAGGATCCGGGCAGCGTCAAGTGGGGTGGCGGCTCGCGCGGATCGACCGAGCACATCGCGTCGGCGATGCTGGCGCGCGAGGTCGGCGTCGACCCGTCGAAGATCAACTATGTCGCCTTCCGCGGCGGCGGCGAAGCGATCGCCGCCATCCTCGGCGGCAACGTGACGGTCGGCGGCAGCGGCTACAGCGAGTTCGCCGAGTACATCAAGACCGGCAAGATGAAGGCGATCGCGGTGACCTCGGAGACGCGCCTCAAGGGCATCGACGTGCCGACCATGAAGGAGCAGGGCTACAACGTCGTCATCGCCAACTGGCGCGGCGTCTATGGCGCCGGCGGCATCACGCCCCAGCAGAGGAAGGACCTGATCGAGATGATCGTCAAGGCGACCAAGACCAAGTCGTGGTCCGAATCGCTCGAGAAGAACAACTGGACGCCGTCGCTGCTGACCGGCGCGGAGTTCGAGAAGTTCGTCGACGACGATTTCGCGAGCCTGCGCGCCGTGATGCATAAATCGGGGATGATTTGAAGGGTCTGTTCCGCGACCCCGAGCTCGCGATCGGCGTCGGTGCGGTGCTCGTCGGCGCGGGGCTGGCGGTCGGCGCGACGCAGATTTCCTCCGAAGCCGGCTATTCGGGCGTCGGGCCGAACTTCCTGCCCTGGGTGGTCGGTGCCATGCTCGTCCTGTGCGGGGTGCTGCTCGCGCGCGAGGCCCTTACCGGCGGCTACCGCGAGCGCGAGGAGCCTTCCGGGGCTGCGAGCGGACACTGGCCGGGCTTCGCCTGGGTGTCGGTGGCGGTCTTGATCAACGCGGCGCTGATCACGACGATCGGCTTCATCCTCAGCTGCTCGCTCTGCTTCGTTCTCGCCGTCCGCGGCTTCAAGTCGGCCGAAGGCCGGCTCGACCTCGGCCCGCGCGCCTGGCTGGTCGACACCGCCGTCGGCTTCGCGATCGCGGCGCCGGTGTACTGGATGTTCACGCAACTGCTGGCGATCAACCTCCCCGGCCTCACGGCCACCGGCTGGCTTTGATGCGCGCCGTCGCCTCGCACGGCGGCTCCCTGTCGTGATCGACCTCTGGTATCAGCTCCTGCAGGGCTTCGCGACGGCAGGAACGCCGATCAATCTCCTGTGGGCCTTGCTCGGCTGCACCATCGGCACGGCGGTCGGCGTTCTGCCCGGCATCGGCCCGGCGACCGCGGTGGCGATGTTGCTGCCGATCACGGGAAAGGTCGATCCGACGGCGTCGATGATCTTCTTCGCCGGCATCTACTACGGCGCGATGTACGGCGGCTCGACGACCTCCATCCTCCTCAACACCCCGGGCGAGTCGGGCTCGATGGTGACGGCGATGGAAGGCAACAAGATGGCCAAGAACGGCCGTGCCGGGGCCGCCCTCGCGACCGCGGCGATCGGCTCGTTCGTCGCCGGCACGATCGCCACCGTGCTGGTCACGCTGTTCGCGCCGCTCGTCGCGGCTTTCGCCGTCAAGCTCGGCCCGCCCGAGTACTTCATGCTCATGGTGCTCGCCTTCACGACGGTGAGCGCCGTCCTCGGCAAGAGCACGCTGCGCGGCATGACGTCGCTGGCGATCGGGCTGGCCATGGGCCTGATCGGCATCGACCAGATCTCCGGGCAGGCGCGCTACACCGGCAGCGTCCCGGAGCTCATGGACGGGCTCGAGGTCGTCCTCATCGCGGTGGGCCTCTTCGCCGTCGGCGAGGCGCTCTACATGGTCCTCTACGAGGGCAGGAGCGCGCAGTCACAGAACGCGATGAGCAAGGTGCACATGACCGCGTCCGAATGGAAGCGCTCGTGGCCCGCGTGGCTGCGCGCCACGGCGATCGGCTTTCCGTTCGGCACGATCCCGGCCGGTGGCAGCGAAATCCCGACCTTCCTGAGCTACGCCACCGAGAAGAAGCTTTCCAGGCACAAGGACGAGTTCGGCACGACCGGCGCGATCGAGGGGGTCGCCGGGCCGGAGGCGGCCAACAACGCGGCGATCACCGCCACGCTCATCCCCTTGCTGACGCTCGGCATCCCGACCTCCAACACCACCGCCATCCTCCTCGGCGCGTTCCAGAACTACGGCATCCAGCCGGGCCCGCAACTGTTCGACACCAACTCGGCGCTGGTCTGGGCGCTGATCGCTTCGCTCTACATCGGCAACGTGATGCTGCTCATCCTCAACCTGCCGCTGGTCGGCATCTGGGTCAAGCTGCTCAAGATTCCGAAGCCGTATCTCTACGCCGGCATCCTGATCTTCGCAACGGTGGGCGTCTACGGCATGCGCCAGTCGGCGTTCGACCTCGTCCTGCTGTACGCCATCGGCCTGCTCGGCGTCGTCATGCGCCGCTTCGACTTTCCGACGGCACCGGTCGTCGTGGGGATGATCCTCGGCCCGCTGGCCGAAGCGCAGATGAGGAACGCGCTTTCGATCGGCGAGGGCAAGTGGACGATCTTCCTGGAGCGCCCCGGCTCGCTCGGCCTGCTGCTGGCGATCGTCGCGGTTCTCGTCCTGCCGCACTTCCTGAAGCTGCGCCGGCCCAAGGCCTAGTCCTGCGCGATCAACGCAGGGCGCCGGCGGCGAGGGCGCGGCGGCGCGAATTTTCCAGGGCTTCTTCGGCCTGCGTGGGAGAAGGCGCGGCTGCCGAGGTGGGCCAGCCGCCCAGGTGGCCGAGGGCGATGGTTGCCAGCGCTGCGATCCATTGATGCTGATCGTTGAGGCACGCGATGTAGCCGAACTGCTTGCCACCGGCAGCGATGAAAGCGGCGCGTGCCT
>JBDSLQ010000067.1:0-11857 GCA_039916285.1 Caldimonas sp. | reverse complement strand
GGCTTCACGCCGCACAGCTCGCTCACCTCGCCGATCGTGAAGTAGCGTTTCGCGGGGATCGCAGGAAGCGTTTTCTCCATGCAAATCAACAAGATCAGGAGATAAAGCTCGACTTTACTCGAAGTCCTCTGCGGCCGGCGTGTCGCCTTGCACGACTGACTTCAGTTTATGGCTCGCATGAAAGGTCACGACATGCCGGGCCTTGATCGGGATCGCCTCGCCGGTTCGCGGGTTGCGACCCGGCCGCGGCGCCTTGCGGCGGATATTGAAGTTGCCGAAGCCCGACATCTTGACGTCGTCGCCGGAGAGCAGCGTCGCGTAGATCAGGTCGAAGAAAGCCTCGACCATGTCCTTCGATTCGCGCTTGTTGAGGCCAAGGCGCTCGAACAGCAGCTCGGCGAGCTCGGCCTTGGTCAGCGTCGGCGTCACCAGCGTCGGCAGGAGGACTCGATCGGGCGGGCTTGCGGGACGGGCCATGGCATCGACTCGGTCGGTTATTGCTGGCGCAGTCTTGCACCGAGTCGCTCGCCGAGCGAGGCGACGACGGCGGCGACGATGCGCTCGATCTGCTCGTCGGTGAGCGTGCGCTCATCGTCGCGCAGCTCGATGCGAACGGCGAGGCTGCGCTCGCCGGCGGCGATCCCGGCGCCGCCCTGGGGCGGCTCGAAGATATCGAACAGGGTCGTCCCGCGGACTGTGGCCTCGCGGGCGGCGGTGATGGCCTCCATCAGGGCCGCGTGCCGGACGTCGCGGCCGACGACGATGGCGATGTCACGCCACGCCGACTGCTGCTTCGGCAGCGGCGCGAAGGTCGGCAGTGATCGGCGCAGCAGTGCTGCAGCGTCGATCTCGAAGACGATGGCATTGCCCGGGATCTCATAGGCCTGGCGCCAGCGCGGATGCAGCTCGCCGATCACGCCGATGCGCTCGCCGTCGAGCTCGATCGCCGCGCTGCGCCCCGGGTGCAGCGCCGGATGCGGCGCCGCCACGAAGCGTGCGACGGCAGGCGCGAGCAAGGCCTCGAGGTCGCCCTTGACGTCGAAGAAGTCGACGCTGCGCTCGGCAACGCCCCACTGGGGTGGCGCGGCCGGGCCGAAGGCCAGGCCGCCGAGCCTGAGCGGCTGGCGCACACCGGCGACGCCGAGCGGCCCGGCGGCGGCCGCGGCGTCGACAACGAACACCTTGCCGAGCTCGAAGACGCGCACGCTCGAGAGCTTGCGTGCGAGGTTGACGCGCAGCACCTCGACGAGGCTGCCGACGAGGCTCGAGCGCATCACCGAGCGCGCCGAAGCGATCGGGTTGACGACCCGGATCGGCGTCGGGTTGGCGGCGAAATCGCGCTCCCAGCGTTCCTCGACGAAGCTGAAGCTGATCGTCTCCTGCCAGCCGAGACCGGCCATGGCGTGGCGGACCGCGCTGGCGCCGCGCCGGCGTTCGCTCGTCACGTTCGCCCGCAGCGCGCCCAGCGCCGGACCAGCCGGCAGGGATTCGTAGCCGATCAGGCGAATCACCTCCTCGATCAGGTCTTCCTCGAGCCGAAGGTCGAAGCGCCAGCTCGGCGGCACGACGTCGATCGCCCCGTGCCGGCTCGTCGCCGCGAAGCCGAGCCGCGCCATCACGCGTTCGCAGTCGATCTGGCTCACCGGCATTCCGATCACCTTGGCCGCACGCTCGACCCGCAGCGTCACTGGCGCGAGCTTCGGCAGTCCCGTGACCTGGTCGTCGATCGGCCCGCAGCGCGTGCCGGCGCCGCCGCAGATCGCGACGATCAGCGCCGTCAGCCGCTCGATGTGCTCGACGGTCGTCGCCGGGTCGACGCCGCGCTCGAAGCGGTGGCCGGCGTCGGTCGAGAAGTGATAGCGGCGCGAGCGGCCGGCGACGGCCTCCGGCCACCAGAACGCCGCTTCGACGTAGACGTTGCGCGTCGCATCGGACACCGCGGTCGCAGCGCCGCCCATGATTCCGGCGAGCGACTCGACGCGGGCCGCATCGGCGATGACGCCGACGCTCTCGTCGACCTCGACCGTGCTGCCATTGAGAAGCTCGAGCGACTCCCCCTTCCGTCCCCAGCGCACGGCGAGGCCGCCTTCGATCCGGTCGAGGTCGAAGATGTGCGAAGGCCGGCCGAGCTCGAACATCACATAGTTCGAGATGTCGACCAGTGGCGAGACCGTTCGCTGGCCGCAGCGCTCGAGGCGGTCCGCCATCCAGCGCGGCGTTGCTGCCTGGGCATCGACGCCCGCGACGATGCGACCGGAAAAGCGCCCGCACAGATCGGGCGCCTCGATCGCGACCGGCAGCGTCCGGGCGAGGTCGACGGGCATTTTCGCGAACGTCGGCACCTTGAGGGGCGCGCCGGTGATCGCCGCCACTTCCCGTGCGACCCCGTACACGCTCAACGCGTGGCCGAGGTTCGGGGTGAGCTTGAGGGTGAATATCGTGTCGTCGAGGCGAAGCGCCTCGCGCAGGTCGGCGCCCACCGTCGCGTCGTCGTCGAGGGCGAGCAGGCCGTCGTGATCATCGGAGAGCTTCAGCTCGCGGGCCGAGCACAGCATGCCGCGGCTCTCGACGCCGCGGATCTTGCCGACCTCGATCCGGAACGGCTCGGTCGTGCCTTGCTTCGCCGGCGGCAGCTCGGCGCCGACGACGGCGCAAGGCGCTTTCATGCCGGCGCGCACGTTGGGCGCACCGCAGACGACCGAGAGCGGCTCGGCCGCGCCGACGTCGACCTCGCAGACGCGCAGTCGATCGGCGTTGGGATGCGGCACCACCGACAGCACCTTGGCGACGACGACACCGCGAAACGGCGGCGCGACGGGTCGCAGGTTTTCGACCTCGAGCCCGGCCATCGTCAGCTGCTCGGCGAGCTCGGCAGTGGCGATCGGCGGATCGCAGAATTCGCGCAGCCAGGATTCGGGGAACTGCATGTCAGACGGTCGACCGCCGGGCCGCTCCCGATGCCGGCCGCGCCCCCTCGGAGGGCAGCGAACGAAGTGCGCAGGGGGGCCTCATGGCTAGGCAAACTGGCGCAGAAAGCGCAGGTCGCCGTCGAAGAAGAGACGCAGGTCATCGATGCCGTAGCGAAGCATCGCTAGGCGGTCGATCCCGGAGCCGAACGCGAAGCCGATCACCCGCTCTGCGTCGAACCCCATGTTGCGAACGACCTGGGGATGGACTTGGCCGGACCCCGAGACCTCGAGCCAACGGCCGGCGAGCGGACCGGTCCCGAACATCAGGTCGATCTCGGCGCTCGGCTCGGTGAACGGGAAGTAGCTCGGACGAAAGCGCAGCTTCAACTCGCTCGTCTCGAAGAACGCCCGCATGAAATCGAGGTAGACCGCCTTCAGATCGCGAAAGCTGACGTTCTCGCCGAGCCACAGGCCCTCGACCTGGTGGAACATCGGCGAGTGCGTCGCATCGTTGTCGACGCGAAACGTCCGGCCCGGAGCTATCACCCGCACGTCGGGCATCGTCGCGGCGCCGGCGTGCTTTTTCGCATGCGCCTGCGCGTGGCGGATCTGCATCGGCGAGGTGTGCGGCCGCAGGTTCAGCCAGCGGCCCTCCTCGTCTTTCAGGTCGACGTAGAAGGTGTCCTGCATAGAGCGCGCAGGATGGTTGTCGGGATTGTTCAACGCCGTGAAGCTGTACCAGTCGGTCTCGATCTCGGGGCCGTCGGCGACCTCGAAGCCGAGCGACGCGAAGATAGCCTCGATGCGCTCGAGGGCGCGGCTCACCGGATGGATTCCCCCGGTGCCGCGGGTTCGGCCCGGCAGCGTGACGTCGAGCGCCTGCGCCGCGAGCTGGCGCTCGAGCTGCGCTTCGGCGAGCTCGGCCCGCCGGGCGACAAGCGCTGCATCGATCGCCTGCTTGGCAACATTTATTTCGGCGCCTCGCGCCTTCTTCTGCTCGGGCGCCAAGGCGCCGAGCGCCTTCAGATGCTCGGTGACGACACCGCTCTTGCCGAGATAGCGCGCCTTCGCATCCTCGAGCTCGGCAGGCGAGCGCGTGCTGGCGAAATCCGCCAGGGCGCTGTCGACCACCGGTTTGAGATCGTTCATCGTGCGGCGACTGAGGGCCTGTTTGGCCCGGACCGGCGTCGCGACGCCAGCGGTCGCCCCGCCCGCACCTCGCGGCGCAGGCGAGGCAAATTCAGGACAGGTGCGGGCGCACCTTCTCGACGACGGCGCCGAAGGCCGCCGGGTCGTGGACGGCCATGTCGGCAAGGACCTTGCGGTCGATGTCGATTTGCGCCTTCTTCAGACCGGCCATGAACTTGCTGTAGGTCACGCCGAGGCCGCGCGTCGCCGCGTTGATGCGGGCGATCCAGAGCTGGCGGAAGACGCGCTTCTTGGTACGGCGGTCGCGGTAGGCGTACTGCCCGGCGCGCATGACCGCTTCCTTGGCGATCCGGAAGACATTCTTGCGGCGACCGCGGAAGCCCTTGGCGAGGGCGAGGACTTTCTTGTGGCGGGCACGCGCGGTGACGCCGCGTTTGACGCGAGGCATGTTCTAGTTCCTTTCGAAGTTGAGCAACGTCGTGACGGTCACAGGCCGGCGAACGGCAGCATCTGCGCCATGTGCCCCATGTTCGTCTCGTGGACGGCGACGGCACCGCGCAGGTGGCGCTTTGTCTTGGTCGACTTCTTCGTAAGGATGTGGCGCTTGTACGCCTGGCCGCGCTTGACGGTGCCGCCCGGGCGGACCCGGAACCGCTTCGCGGCGCTCTTCTTCGTCTTCATCTTGGGCATGACTCTTCCTTCTTGAATTGCTGCTGTCAGGCGCCGGCGAGAGTTCTCGCCGTCTTGTGGGCCTGCAGCCGCTTGTGGCGACCGAGCGCATGACGCTCGACCGGATCGCTCTGTTCCCTTGTGCTTCCTACTTTCGCTTCGGTGCCAGCACCATCACCATCTGTCGCCCTTCGAGCTTGGGCATGTGCTCGACCACCGAGACATCGGCCAGCTCGTCGCGGATCCGCTCCAGGAGGCGCATGCCGATGTCCTGGTGCGTGATCTCGCGGCCGCGGTAGCGCAGGGTGACCTTTCCCTTGTCGCCGTCTTCCTCGATAAAGCGGCGCAGGTTCCTCATCTTGATCGCGTAATCGCCCTCGTCGGTGCCCGGGCGGAACTTCACTTCCTTGACTTCGATGACCTTCTGCTTGGCCTTCGCCTCGGCGGCTCGCTTCTGCTCCTGGTACTTGAACTTGCCGTAGTCCATCAGCCGGCAGACCGGCGGATCGGCCTGGGCAACGATCTCGACGAGGTCGACGTCCTGCTCGCCGGCGAGACGCAGTGCGTCGGCGATTGCGACGATTCCCAGTGGTTCGTTCTCGGGTCCGTTCAGGCGGACTTCAGGGGCCAGGATTTCCCGGTTGAGCCGGTGCTTGCGCTCGGCGTTGGGTTGACGGCGGTCAGCGAAAGTAGCGATGTGAAATGCCTTTCATCGAGCCCCAGGCGACGGGCCCAAAAATAAACAAAGCGCGCCCAGGGCCCGAATGACGCTTCGGACCGGGAGCTCTCACGCTTTCTGGGCGATGTCGAAAGCGACTTTCGCGGTGAAGTCGCCAAGCGGCATCGCGCCGAGGTCGTGGTTGCCCCGGGCGCGCACGGAAACGGCCCCGCTTGCCTTCTCCTTGTCGCCGACGACGAGGATGTACGGAACCTTTTGCAACGAATGCTCCCGTATTTTATAGGTGATTTTCTCGTTCCGCAAATCGCTCTCTGCTCTAAGTCCTTGTTTTTGCAGTGTTTTGGCAACTTCCTGGGCGTAATCGGCCGAGCCGGCGGAGATGTTGAGGACGCTCACCTGGACCGGCGCCAACCAAGCCGGCATCGCGCCGGCGTGATGCTCGAGCAGGATGCCGATGAAGCGCTCGAAGCTGCCGACGATCGCCCGGTGCAGCATCACCGGGAAAGCGCGTCCGCTGGTTTCGGTGACGTAGTCGCCGCCGAGCCGCTCGGCGGTGTTGAAATCGACCTGCATCGTGCCGAGCTGCCAGGGGCGGCCGAGCGCGTCCTTCAGCGTGTATTCGATCTTCGGCCCGTAGAAGGCGCCGTCGCCGGGGGCGATGACGAACTCGCAGCCGGACCGGCGCAGCGCCTCCTGGAGAGCGTATTCCGCCTTGTCCCAGAGGTCGTCGGCGCCGACCCGGCTCTCCGGGCGCGTCGCGACCTTGTAGATGATGTCCGTGAAGCCGAAGTCCTTGTAGACCCGCTGCAGCTGCTCGGTGTAAGCGACGCACTCGCCGAGGATCTGGTCCTCGGTGCAGAAGACATGGCCGTCGTCCTGCGTGAAGCCGCGGATCCGCATGATCCCGTGCAGCGCCCCGCTCGGCTCGTTGCGATGGCACTGGCCGAACTCGCCGTAGCGGATCGGCAGCTCCTTGTAGCTGCGCAGGCCCGACTTGAAGATGAGCACATGGCCGGGACAGTTCATCGGCTTGAGCGCGTACTCGCGCTTCTCCGACTCCGTCGTGAACATGTTCTCGCGGTAGTTCTGCCAATGCCCGGTCTTCTCCCAGAGGCTCTTGTCGAGGATCTGCGGCCCCTTGACCTCCTGGTAGCCGGTATCGCGGTAGACGTCGCGCATGTAGCGCTCGATCGCCTGCCAGAGCGCCCAGCCCTTCGGGTGCCAGAAGACGACGCCGGGCGCGACCTCGTCGATGTGGAACAGATCGAGCTCGCGGCCGAGCTTGCGGTGATCGCGCTTCTCCGCCTCCTCGAGCATCAGCAGGTACTTCTGCAGCTCGTCCTTGCTCGCCCACGCCGTACCGTAGATGCGCTGCAGCATCTCGTTCTTCGAGTCGCCGCGCCAGTAGGCGCCGGCGACTTTCATCAGCTTGAAGTGCCTGAGCTTGCCGGTGCGCGGCACGTGCGGGCCGCGGCATAGGTCCTCGAACGCGCCCTCGCTGTAGAGCGAGACGTCGTCGCCGGCGGGGATCGAGCCGATGATCTCGGCCTTGTAGGCCTCGCCCATCGCGTTGAAATGGGCGACCGCCTCGTCGCGCGGCAGGACACGGCGCGTCACCGGCTCGTCCTTCCTGGCGAGTTCGGCCATCTTCGTCTCGATGGCGACCAGGTCCTCGGGCGTGAACGGCCGCTTGTATGCGAAGTCGTAGTAGAAGCCGTTCTCGATCACCGGCCCGATCGTCACCTGCGCGTCGGGGAAGAGATCCTTCACCGCATATGCCAGCAGGTGCGCCGTCGAATGTCTGATGAGCTCGAGCCCGTCGGCGTCCTTGTCGGTGACGATGGCGAGAGTCTCGTCATGATCGATGCGATGGCTGGTGTCGACCAGGCGGCTCGTCTTGCCGTCGCCGACGCGGCCGCCGAGCGCCGCCTTGGCCAGGCCCGGGCCGATCGCGACGGCGACCTCCTCGACCGTCACCGGTCCGGGGAATTGGCGGCTCGAGCCGTCGGGCAATCGAATCGAAATCATGAACAGACTCCAGCAATGAAAAAGCGCGGACCAGCCGCGCTTTTGTCTCGAACAGGAAGGACGTTGAGGATGCGGGGACGCGCGTCGACCTACACCCTCCCGGAGGGGGTGGTAGTTCGCGGGGTCATAACCGTCATGCCTTTCTCGCTCTTGTGGTGTGCTGTTGCCCGCATTGTAAAGGAGGGTGCTCAGAACGGCAGGATGGAGACGCTGGCGGTTCGTTCGATCAGCCACACCGTGCCGATCGCGATCGCGATCGCCGAGCCGACGCCGATCACGAAGCGCGGGTAGCCGCGCCAGCGCCGGAGCCCGAACAGCGCGCTCGTCGCGACGGCAACGATCACGAGTTGCCCGGCCTCGAGGCCGAGGTTGAACTGGAGCAGCGCCCAGGCGAAGTCGGCGCGTGCCAGGTTGAGCTCGGCGAGCACGCCGGCGAAGCCGAAGCCATGGATCAGCCCGAACCCGAAGGCGACCACGGCGCGGCGCACCGGGAAGATCGGCACGACGTTGTCGAGCGCAGCGAGCACGATCGTCGCCGCGATCGCCGGCTCGATGAACGCCGGGCTCAGCGAGACGACCTTCATCGCCGCGAGGCCGAGCGTGATCGAGTGCGCGACGGTGAACGCCGAGACGATGCCGACCACCGGCCACACCGCTTGCGACAGGCGCTCGACGGGCTGCCACCCCGACGGCGTTCTTCGCAGCACGGAGGGCAGCAGCAGGCACAGCAGGAACAGGACGTGGTCGTATCCGGTCAGGATGTGACGAACGCCCTCGCGCAGGAACTCCCAGCGGCCGTCGCTCGCTGAAGGTCGCGGCGAAGCATCGGCGCTCGACGCGCCCACCGGGCTCGACGCGATCGCGACGGCGGCCCCCGCCGACCACGCCATTCCCGGCATCGCCGCTATCGGCTCGAGCACCGACAGGGCCACTGCCTGCCCGGCGCGCTCGACCTTGACGATGCCGCGATGGGTCGGGTCGACGTCGGCGAAGAGACCGTACGAGATCCGCGGCGCGGTCGACAGCGTGCACGGCGAGCGCAGCATCAGCGCCGCGTAGGCGCCGTCGTTGCGACGCTCGAGGCCGCGGCCGGCCGGCGCGAGCGCGCAGCCGTCGATCGCCAGCCGCTGCAAGGCATAGGCCTCGATGCGCGGCCAGGCGGCACGCACCTCGCCCCAGGTGAGCTTGCCGTCGCCATCGCTGTCGAGATCGAGTGCGACGTCGAGGTCGCGCAGGGCGATGTCCCAGCGCACGTCGAGCTGCCCCGGCGCGGTGGCGATCTGGAGGTAGGCATCGCTCGCCTTGTGCGCAGCGGCGAGGCCGCAAGTCAAGACGAGCGCTCCGCCGACGAGCGCGCGCAAGGCGCGGCCGCAGCCGGCCCTCGCGACCTCAGAGCAGCGCATCGATGCGCCGATCGTGCAGGCCGACCGACGCCTTCAGGCGCCGCGCTTCCTCGATCGCCTCGCGTCGACCGGTCGCGCGCGCCGCCTGCGCGAAGACGAGCAGATCGAGCGGCTCGCGCTGGCGCGCGACGTCGCCGCGCGCGAGCTCGAGGGCGCGCTCGGGGTCGCGCTCGACAACGAGCGCGAACATCGCCTGCTCGCGGCCGTGGAAGACGCTCGCCTCCGGCCGTTCGTTGGCGAGCGCAATCCGCTCGCGCATCTCGGCGACGTCGCGCGGCGCCGACGCGGCGCGGGTAAGCGTTCCGGCGATCGCCAGTCGCAGGACCACCGCGTCGGTGCGCGCCTCGTCCTTCAGCACCGCCAGCGCTTCGACCGGCCGGCGCTGCGCGATCAGGAAGTCGGCGTAGGCGATCGCCGCATAGGCGTCCGGTGCGAGCTTCAAGACTCCGCGGTAGCCCGCATCGGCAGCCGCAGCGCGGCCATCGCGCTCGTCGAGCTCGGCGAGCGAGGTCGTCAGCCAGGCGCGCGTTGCGGCCGGCAGGCCGCGCCCGGCCAGCATCGATTCGAAGCTGCGTCGCGCCGCCGCGGTTTCGCCGCGCAACGCGGCGTTCTCGGCCAGGCACGCGCTCATGTACAGGTCGGCGCCGGCCCGCCCGACGCCCCGGCAAGCGAGATCGGACTCGGCGTAGCGGCCCTGCACGCGCAGCACCGTCGCCAGCGTCAGCCAGGCCTGCGACCGGCCTTCGCTGCCGGGTCGCGCGAGCAGCAGGCGCAAGTGCGCGACCGCGGCATCGAACTCGTGGAGGTATTGCTCGAGCGTCGCGCGCAGGAGCAGGATGTCATCGGGCGCGGTGCTCGCATCGGGCCAGGCGCGCAGCGCCGCGAGGCCGAGACCGGCGAAGCGGGGATCGCCCGAGTCGCGCGCCTGCTCCAGGTAGCGCCACGAGACGGCGGCGGCGACCCGGGCGTCGTCGGGCCGGGCGGCCAGGCGCTTGCGCATGTCGCGGTCCTCGCCGCGCTTGCCGGCGCTTGCCGGCAACACTTCGATGACCTCGTCGTCACGCGTCGGCGTGATCGGTACGGCACCGACGGCGGTGGCCGCGCAGAGCAAAAAAAGACCGGCCGCCAGGGCGCCGGTCAGAGCATTCAGGAATCCCATCGCCGCGATGCTAAGGGTGACGGGCGAGCCCGCCACCCTAGCCCGTCCATCCTCAGTCGATCGGGGTCGGCTCGCCCGTGTCGTCAGCGGGTGCAACGACGGCGCTGGTGTCGACCGGCTCGAGGGTGTCGGCCACCGAGGCCACGAGCAGCTGCAGGTAGGCAATGAAGCCGGCCGGCGACTGGCTCGCGCTCGCCGGCACCTCGGAGGTCGCCGGAGGCGGGCTGTAGTCGCCGCCGCAGGCGCCGAGCAGCAGCGCGGCGAGAAGCGGAGCAAGAAGGGTCTTTTTCATGGTGCCCTCCTCACTTCGCGCCGGGCAGCGGCGTACCGAGGTACGGGAAGCCCGGCAGCAGCGGACCGGCGGCCTTCACCTTCGGCCCGGCCTGATCGACGCCGTCGTGGAGGTTGTACGAACTGACCCCCAGCGGCACGTTGGTCGGGTTGCAGGCCGCACCCAGCTTGAAGGCGCCCGTGGGGGCGGCGGGCGTCGGATTGCCGTTGGCCTGGCACAGTCCGCCCATCACCGCGACGAGCGAGATGTCAACGACGTCGTCGTTCGGACGGCGCCCGTTCGGGTAGCCCGCGAGGTCGCCGCCGGGGCCGGCGAGCAAGCCACCGAGCAGGCCGAGACGGTTCTGCGACGCCTCCGGCGTTGGCGCGATGCCCGTGTTGAGGCGCAGGATTTCGGCCGCCACCCCTGTCGCCGGCGAAGCGGTGAAGGCCTTCGGCTGGGTCACGCCCTCAATGCCGGTGAGGAAGGTCGTGACCAGGTCGGTGCGCGGGAAGTTTTTCGGCGCGATGTTCGGCGTCGCCAGGGCGATCTCGATCAGCGCCGGCAGCGTCGGGTTGGTCACATACCTGCCGAAACCGGTCGGCAGGCCGTCGTCCTTCGGCTTGGAGTTGTTGAACCGGTCCTTGTCGGGCAGGCCGATGATCACTTCGTTGACGAGCGGATGGCCGAGGCGAGAGACCTGGGTCCAGGCCCCACCCTGGAGGCGCGCCGTGTCGTAGCCGGTCTTGGCGGCGTGGCTGTGCAGGAAACCCTGGCGCAGGCTCGCGGTCGTCCAGCCGCCGATGACCGGATCGTTGAGGCCTGCGGCGACGAGGCAGTTGGTCGGCACTTCGATCTCGAGGGCCGTCACGTTCTTGTCCGAGAGGTCGTCGGCGCCGGCATCCTTGGTGGCCGGGTTGAGGACGAAGGCCGCTTCGGCCGGTGAGAAGTCAGCCGTGCCGGGGACGTTGATCAGGTCGAAGATCACGCCGAGGTTGACCGCGAAGGGATCCTTGCGCTGGCCGACGAAGACCCTGCCCGGCGTCGCGCAGCCGGGGATGTTGACGTTGTAGACGTGCAGCGCGGCATAGGCGGCGTAGTTCGGGATCGTCTTGACACCGATGTTGTCGGACGGCTTGGCGAAGGTCGCGCTGCCGCCGGCGGCATTCGTCACCGCGCCCCGGGTGCCGGTTCGGCGGTCGCCGCGAACGACGTCGACGGTGAAGCTCTCGGTAACGTTGAGGGACCCCGTGGTGGCGGTGGTGCCGTTGACGATCACCTGGCCCGACTGGGTCAGCGGGATCGGGATGCTCTGGCCGCCGATCGTCAGCGCCGTGCTCTTCAGCGAGTTGTTGAAGCGGAACTGGAAGGTGATGTCTTCCTTGCCGTCGCCGTTGTTGTCGACGTGGATCTCGTAGAGCGCGTTCGAATCGAGCTTGAAGTAGTTCGGGCCGCCGTACGCGTCCTGCAGGGGCAGGTAGTTGGCGACCAGCGTGACGAAGCCGGTGCGCCCCGCCTCGTAGCTGTTGAACATGTAGAAATCGGTGCCGTCGACCTTCGGGGTCGCGGTGATGGAAGGCGCTTCCCGAT
>JBDSLQ010000066.1:0-3575 GCA_039916285.1 Caldimonas sp. | reverse complement strand
CGGTTGCCGGGCCGGCCTGGTCTTCAACCCGGCGGCGCCGCTCGACGCACTCGACTGGGTGATCGACAAGGTCGACCTGGTGCTCGTGATGAGCGTCAACCCGGGCTTCGGCGGCCAGAGCTTCATCCCTTCGGCGCTGAAGAAGATCGAGCAGGTGCGCCGGCGCATCGAGGCGAGCGGTCGCGACATTCGCCTCGAGGTCGACGGCGGCATCAAGGTCGACAACATCCGCGCTGCCGCGGACGCCGGCTGCGACACGTTCGTCGCCGGCAGCGCGATCTTCGGTGCCAAGGACTACCGCGCCGTCATCGCCGCGATGCGGGCCGAGCTCGACGGCTGACGCCGCGGGGCGAGATCGCCATGGATCGCGACGGCGCAGCGCACGGCCACGCTCATTCGAGCGCCAACGATGACGGCCACGCTCACGCGATCGCCAACGATCATGGCCGCGAACATTCGCACGGCCACGGCCACGGCGCGACGAACCTCGACCGCGCCTTCGCCATCGGCATCGCGATCAACGTTGCCTTCGTCGTCGTCGAGGCGTTCTACGGTTGGCGTGCCGACTCGCTCGCGCTCCTTGCCGACGCGGGCCACAACCTCGGCGACGTGCTCGGCCTGGTCCTCGCCTGGGCCGGCGCGTTCGCCGGCCGGCTCGCGCCCGACGAGCGCCACACCTACGGCTGGAAGCGGGCGTCGATCCTCGCCGCTTTCGCGAACTCGCTGCTGCTGCTGGTCGCGATCGGCTCGCTCGCTTGGGCCGCGGTTGGCCGCCTCGCCGCGCCGGCGCCGATCGCCGCCGGCACCGTGATGGCGGTCGCCGCCGCCGGCATCTTCGTCAACGGCGCGACCGCGCTGCTGTTCCTGCGCGGCAGCCACCACGACCTGAACGCGCGCGGCGCGTTCCTCCACATGGCCGCCGACGCGGCGGTGTCGGCGGGCGTGGTCGGCGCCGCGGCGCTCACCTTGTGGCTCGGCTGGACCTGGCTCGACCCGGTCGCGAGCCTGGTGATCGCGCTCGTCATCCTGTACGGCACGTGGGGCCTGTTTCGCGATTCGCTGCACCTCATGTTCGACGGTGTGCCGACGTCGATCGACCTCGAAGCCGTCCGCGCCGAGCTCGCGGCCTTGCCCGGCGTCACCTGCGTCAGCGACCTGCACGTCTGGGCCACTGGCACGACCGAGGTTGCCTTGACCGCGCACCTGGCGATGCCGGACGGCCACCCCGAGGACGCGTTCTTTCGCCGCGCCGCCGAGCGCATGCGCGAGCGATTCGCGATCGGCCACGTCACCTTGCAGGCGACGACGGAGACGCTGATGACGCCGTGCGACCGCGTCGTCGCGACGCGATGAAATACAAGGACTACTACGAGACCCTCGGCGTGGCGCGCGGCGCGACGCAGGAGGACATCAAGCAGGCCTATCGCAAGCTGGCGCGCAAGTACCACCCCGACGTCAGCAAGATGGCCGACGCGGAAACGCGCTTCAAGGAGATCAACGAGGCCAACGAGGTTCTGAAGGATGCCGAGAAGCGGGCCGCGTACGACCAGATGGGCAGCAACTGGAAGGCCGGCCAGGAGTTCAAGCCGCCGCCGAACTGGGACGCCGGCTTCGAGTTTCGCGGCGGCCAGGGCCGGCCGTTCGGCGCCGGCGAAGGCTTCGATGCGAGCGACTTCTTCGAGTCGCTGTTCGGCCGCCGCGGCGCGACTGCGGGCGGGCCGCGCGGGCGCGCCGACGTCCGCGGCGAGGACCACCGCGCCAAGGTGCTGATCGACCTCGAGGATTCCTACCGGGGCGCCGAGCGGACGATCTCGCTGCGCGCGCCGGTCGAGACGCCGGACGGCCGCGTCGCGCTGCAGGAACGCACGCTCGACGTCCACATTCCGAAGGGGATCCGGCCCGGCCAGCAACTGCGCCTCACCGGCCAGGGCTCGGCGGGCTCGCGCGGCGGATTGGCGGGGGACCTCTTTCTCGAGATCGAGTTCAGGCCGCATGCCACCTTTCGCGTCGAAGGCGCCGACGTCTTCGTCGACCTGCCGCTCGCGCCTTGGGAAGCGGCCCTCGGCGCGACGGCGGACGTGCCGACGCCGGAGGGCACCGTGCAGCTGACGATTCCGAAAGGCTCGCAGGCCGGCCGAAAGCTTCGCTTGAAGGGTCGCGGATTGCCGGGCAAGAACCCGGGCGACCTCTACGCCGTGCTCGCGATCGTCCAGCCCCAGGCAGACTCGGAGGCGGCAGAGGCCGCGTACAAATCGCTGGCCAAAGCGTTCTCCGACTTCAACCCGCGCGCCCCACTGCAACGATGATGCGAACACTTGCCCCGGCTGTTCTCGTCGCGACCGCCGCCGTTCTCGGCGTCGGCTGCGCCTTCGACGGCGGGGGCGGGCGCCGCGACGCCGGCGCCCTGGCACGGCCGCAGATCGAGGCGCTCGTCGCGAGCCCCGACCGCAGCGACGCCGATCGCCGCAACGACCTTCGCAGGAAGCCCGTCGAGATGCTCTCCTTCGTCGGCGTGCGGCCGGGGATGGTCGTCCTCGACGTCAGCGCCGGGGGTGGGTACACGGCGGAATTGCTCGCGCGCGCTGTCGCGCCGAACGGGCGCGTCTACGGCCAGACCTCGCGCGCGCCGTCGGCGACGCTGGCCGAGCGCCTGAGGAAGCCGGCCGGCGCCAACATCGTCTCGGTCGTGCAGCCGTTCGAGACGCCGGTGCCCGCCGACGTCGGCAACGGCCGCTTCGACCTCGTCACGCTGATGTTCAACTATCACGACTTGGGCGGCATCGATCGCTCGCGCCTGAATGCCGCCGTCTTCGCTGCGCTGAAGCCGGGCGACGCCTATGTCGTTGCGGACCATTCGGGCCGCGCCGGCACCGGCATCTCGGAATCGACCACGCTGCACCGGGTCGAAGAGGCGCTGGTTCGCCGCGAGGTCGAGGCGGCGGGATTTCGACTCGCCGCGAGCGGCGACTTCCTGCGCAACCCTGGCGATCCGCGCGATCGCGAGACGCCGGATCCGCCGCAGTCGAAGGACGAGTTCGTTCTGAAGTTCGTCAAGCCCTGAAGCGTTCGACCAGATCGACCGCATCTCCGAGCTCGAATCGCGCCCCCGGCGCTGAGCGCCATGTCTCGTCCGACTCAGACGCAGGAAGCGCCACGGCCTTGCATCGGCGGGCACTTCACCGAGCCGAACGAACAGTAGACGCAGCATTCACCTGGGAGCGGGCGCAGCAGCGTCTTGCAGCGTTCGCACTCGTAGAAGAACTGGCAGGCGTCGGTCGGCATGAGTTCGCACTTGACGTGCCCGCAAATCGGGCATGTCAGCACGGACTCGAGCAACACAGAATCCATCGATCAACCAGCCAGTGCCGGTACGAAGAAGAAATAGGCATTGAGCATGTACAGACCCATGAGAACGAGCGCGACGCCGCCCACGATATCGAACGCATGCTGGTAGCGCGCCAGCGGCCGCAGTTTTTCGAGCCACCCCATGGCTCCCGCGCCGATTGCAATCGGCACTGCACGACCGAGCGCGAAGGCCAGCAGCAGCGATGCACCCCAGAGCGGCGAGCCGATGC
>JBDSLQ010000065.1:0-3537 GCA_039916285.1 Caldimonas sp. | reverse complement strand
AATCGGGTCGCGCTGCCGAGCACGCCGCGCTGGCCGTACTCGGCGAGGTAGATGCCGGCGAGGATGCCGATGGGGGTGCCGAGGAGCGTCGCCATCGTCACCATCGCGAGCGAGCCGAAGATCGCGTTGGCGAGGCCGCCGGTCTCGGCCTGCGGCGGCGGCGTCATCTCGGTGAAGAGCGCCAGGCTCATGCCGCCGATGCCGAGACGCACCGTCTCCACCAGGATCCAGACCAGCCAGAAGATTCCGAACGCCATCGCCGCGAGCGCCAGCGCGAGCGCCACCACGTTGTTGCGCTTGCGCCGCGCGTGCAGGCGTCGGCGCGCCAGATCGGCTGCGGAGAGGGCCACTGGCATCACCGCGCTCACGAGACCAGGCCTTCGCGCTTCTTCAGCTGTCGCAGGAGCAGCTTCGAGATCGCCAGCACGATGAAGGTGATCAGGAAAAGCACCAGCCCGAGGTAGATCAGCGAGGCCTGGTGCAGCCCGGGCGCTGCCTCGCCGAACTCGTTGGCGAGCGCCGAGGTGATGCTGTTCGCCGCCTCGAACAGCGAGAGCGAGTTCAGCTGGTTGAAGTTGCCGATCACGAACGTCACCGCCATGGTCTCGCCGATGGCGCGGCCGAGGCCGAGCATGATGCCGCCGACGACGCCCGTCTTGGTGTACGGCAGGACGACCTTCCAGACCACCTCCCAGGTCGTCGACCCGAGCGCGTAGGCGGACTCCTTGAGCATCGGCGGCGTCACCTCGAAGACGTCGCGCATCACCGCGGCGATGAACGGAATGACCATGATCGCCAGGATGATCCCGGCCGACAGCAGGCCGATGCCGACCGGCGGGCCGGAGAACAGCGATCCCAGCAGCGGCACGTCCTTGAACGTCGACTGCAGCGGCTGCTGGATGAAGCTCGACAGGATCGGGCTGAAGACGAGCAGGCCCCACATGCCGTAGACGATCGACGGCACGGCGGCGAGCAGCTCGATCGCGGTGCCGAGCGGGCGCTTCAGCCAGAGCGGCGAAAGCTCGGTGAGAAAGAGCGCGATGCCGAAGCTGACCGGCACGGCGATCAGCAGGGCGATGAAAGACGTCATCAACGTGCCGTAGATCATGACCAGGCCGCCGTAGCGGTTTTGGACCGGATCCCACTCGCTCGTCCACAGGAACGAGAGGCCGTAGGCCTGGATGGCCGGCGCCGCACCCACCACCAGCGAGATCAGGATGCCCGCCAGCAAGGCGAGCGTCAGCCAGGCGGCGCCGTGGGCCAGCACGGAGAAGGCGACGTCGGCCCAGGGCGAGGTGCGCCGTGCGGCGGGTGGGCGGTTCTTCATGTCCGACCGTATCTTGCCCTCCTCGTGGTGAAATGGCGTTGGCGGGAACGTCGCGGCCACGGCTACTTCCAGGCGATCGCCTTGCCCGACGTGTCCTTGATGTTGGCGGCCCAGGACTTTCTCACCAGATCCTTGACCGGGCCCGGCAGCGCCACGTATTCCAGATCGTCGGCCATCTTGTCGCCGTTGCCGTAAGCCCAGTCGAAGAACTTGAGCGAATTGGCGGCGCTCGCCGGCTTGTCCTGCGCCTTGTGCATAAGGATGAAGGTCGCCCCGCTGATCGGCCAGGCGTCCTTGCCGGCCTGGTCGGTGAGCACCTGAAAGAAGCTCTTCGTCCAGTCGGCGCCGGCCGCCGCGGCCTTGAAGTTGTCGGCGTCGGGCGGCACGAAGTTTCCGTCCTTGTTCTTGAGCAGCGTGAACGTCATCTTGTTTTGCTTGGCGTAGGCGTACTCGACGTAGCCGATCGAGTTCGGCAGGCGCTGCACGAACGCGGCGACGCCTTCGTTGCCCTTGCCGCCCGCACCGACCGGCCAGTTGACGGCCGTGCCCTCGCCGACCTTGGCCTTCCAGTCGGCGTTCACCTTCGAGAGGTAGTTGGTGAAGATGAACGACGTGCCCGAGCCGTCGGCGCGGCGCACCGGCGAGATCGCCTCGTTGGGCAACGGAACGCCCGGATTCAGCGCGGTCAGCGCGGCGTCGTTCCAGCGCGTGATCTTGCCGAGGAAGATGTCGCCGAGGACCTGGCCGGTGAGCTTGATCTGCCCGGGAGCGATGCCCTTGATGTTGACGACCGGGACGACGCCGCCGATCACGGTCGGGAACTGGACCAGGCCATCTTTGGCGAGGACTTCGTCGCTGAGCGGCATGTCGGTGGCGCCGAAATCGACGGTCTTGGCGCGGATTTGCTGGATGCCCGCGCCTGAGCCGACCGACTGGTAGTTGACGCGGGCGCCGGTCGCCTTGTTGTAGGCGTCGGCCCACTTCGCGTAGATCGGTGCCGGGAACGTCGCGCCGGCACCGGTCATGTCCTGCGCCGACGCAGCGCCGGCGGCGAGGAGCACGCTGGCGGCGAGCACGCGTGGAAAGCAGGTCTTCATGGTCGTGAACCTTTCGAGCGGAGGTCGAGGAGCAATACCCGAAACTCTACGAAGCGCGCGTGACGCCACCATGACAAGCCGCTGTGGTCTATGACTATCGACCGGGCGACGGCCTCGCTGTCACGCGGCTGTCACGTGGCGGAATCCGCCCCGCGGTGCGAGCGCGCCCTGCCAGGGCCTCAGGCGAGCGTTGCGGCGAGCTGCTCCGCGCACCGCTTCGACTGTGCCGCATCCCGTGCCTCGACCATGACCCGGACCACCGGCTCGGTGCCCGAGGGCCTGATGAGCACCCGCCCGCTCTTGCCGAGCTCGCGATCGACTTCCGCGCGCCGGTCGGCGAGCGCTCGGTTCGAGGTCCAATCGTCGCCCGGCTTGAGGCGTACGTTGATCAGCGTCTGCGGAAAGAGGTCGACGCCTGCGAGCAACTCCGCCAGCGGCCGGCCGGCGCGGACCACCGCCTCCAGCACCATCAGGGCGCTGACGATGCCGTCGCCGGTCGTGTGGCGATCGAGAACCAGCAGGTGCCCCGAGCCTTCTCCGCCGAGCTGCCAGCCGCGCCGCACGAGCTCCTCCAGGACGTAGCGGTCGCCGACGGCGGTGCGCGCGACGTCGACGCCGCGCGCGCGCAGCGCCTGCTCGACGCCGAGGTTGGTCATCAGCGTGCCGACCACGCCGGGCACCGGCAGGCCCAGATCGAGGCGCGCGGCGGCGAGCACGTAGAGCAGCTCGTCGCCGTTGTAAAGGCGGCCGGCGCCATCGACGACCTGGAGGCGGTCGCCGTCGCCGTCGAGGGCGATTCCATAGTCGGCGCCGCCGGCGATGACGGCATCGACGAGCGCTTGCGGCGCCGTCGCGCCGAAGCCGGCGTTGATGTTGAAGCCGTCGGGGCGGCAGCCGATGGACGTGACCTCGGCGCCGAGCTCGTGGAAGACGTCGGGCGCGACGTGGTAGGCGGCGCCGTGGGCCGCGTCGACGACGATCGCGAGCCCTCGCAACGTCAGGTCGTTGCCGTAGGTGCTCTTGCAGAACTCGACGTAGCGCCCGCTCGCGTCGTCGAGCCGGCGCGCACGGCCGAGCTTGGCCGCCCCGACCCAGCGCTGCTCGCCGGCGAGC
>JBDSLQ010000064.1:0-16590 GCA_039916285.1 Caldimonas sp. | reverse complement strand
GCGATCAGCGCGGCCAACGAAGGCGACGGCGGGGTGCCGAGAAAGCGCTCGTGCTCGCGCGAGCGGGCGACGCGAGCGCCCCTCGAGTCGAACACCGAGACGGTCCAGTCCTCCGGGATGCGCTGCGCGCTGACGACGCGCAGGATCGCCTCGGGCCGCACGATCGCGGTGAGGACGTAGCGCAGAGTGCCGTCGCGCTCGACCGGAACGCGCACCGGCACACCGACGTTGCCGCGCGGCCCGCGGGTCAGTGCGCCGATCACCGGCGCGTTCGTGCGAACGACCTCGGCGATGGTCTCCGGCTCGGTGATCGGCTGCGGTGTCTCGCCGAACTCGGTGGCGGTGCCGAAGACCGGCGCTCCGGCCGGCGTCGCGAGCAGCACGGCGCGCCACTCGGGCCGGGTCGCGAGGGCGCGCCGGGCCGAGGCGTGGGCGCGGGCGAGATCGGCTTCCCCGCTGTTGCCGAACGAATCGGTCAGCGCAAGCGATTGCAGGGCGGAGATGGTCAGTCGCAGCTCGGTGTCGACGGCTGTCGCCAGGGCGCGAGCGAGGTCGAGAGTCGATTGCTCGGCCTGCCGGCGCTGCTGTTCGAGCAGCGCCTGCAGCGCGACCCCCGACATCAGCGCCAGCGGCAGGATCGCCACCGCGGCGAGCAGCAGCAGCCGACGGCGAAGCGGCACCGGACGCATGGGCATCGATCAGCAGGCGGCGCCGCGGCGGGACGCGGGAGCGCGGGTCCGGGAGGCGATCTGCACGGTCGGCATTCTGACCGCTTTGACGGGCTCGACGCCCGACGCGCGCAACCGCCGCCGCGCGGCCGGCGCGTCACGGGCCCTTTGAATCCGCTCTCCCCCTTGACGCCGACAGGCCCTAGCCGCGGGTCAGGCGCAGCCCGGCGTCGAGGAGAAGCACCTCGCCGGTCGTCTTGCTCGCCTTGACGCCGAGGAACCAGGCAGCCTCGGCGACATCTTCCGGCGTGATCACGGCGTCGAGCGCGGACCGCGCGCGATAGCTCTCGACCGTCGCCGCGTAACGCTCGACGCCGAGCCCCTTCTGCAGCCACGGCGTCTCGACCAGCCCCGGCGCGATGGCGTTGACGCGAATCGCCGGTCCGAGCGCGCGAGCCAGGCCGACCGTGAGCGCATTGAGTGCCCCCTTGCTCGCCATGTACGCGAGCGACGAGCCGGTGCCCATCAGCGAGGCGATCGAGGAGACGTTGACGATCGCCGCGCCCGGCTGGCGGCCGAGCATCGGCGCGAGAGCGCGCACCATCTGGAACGCGCCGACGACGTTGACCGCGTAGATGCGCTGGAAGTCTTCGCCATCGAGCCCGTCGAGCTGCCTGGCCGGGACGAACTTGGTCGTTCCGGCGTTGTTGACGAGGACGTCGGCGCGTCCCATGCGCGCCTCGACGAGAGCGGCGAGACGGCGGCAGTCGGCATCGACGGCGACGTCGGCGCGGGCCACCAGCGCATCGACGCCGAGCGCGCGGCATTCGCTCGCCACGGCCTCCGCCGGTGCCGCATCGCGCGAGTAATTGACGACCACGTTCCAGCCGTTCCTCGCATAGAGCCGCACGGTCGCCGCGCCGATGCCCGACGACGAACCGGTGACGACACAGACCTTGCGGTGCTCGACCACGACCTCGCTCCTCGCGGCCGCGGCCGCCGTATGCCGCTCAACGCGCGCCGAACGCCGCGTTCTCGAACAGGTCCTTGTACTCGCGCGGCTGCGAGCGCCAGTACTGGTGCGGCGCGGCGACGCGCGCGCCGAGCGCGGCGGCAGCATGCCACGGCCAGCGCGGGTCGTAGAGCATGGCCCGGGCGAGCGAGACGGCGTCGGCCTCGCCGCCGGCGATGATCGACTCGGCCTGCTCGGCGTCGGTGATCAGGCCGACGGCGATCGTCGGCAAGCCGACCTCGGCCTTGACGCGCTGCGCGAACGGCACCTGGTAGCCCGGGCCGAGCGCGATCTTCTGCTGCGGCGAGACGCCGCCGCTCGAGACGTGGATCGCCGCGCAGCCGCGCGCCTTCAGCGCCTGCGACAACGCGACGGTGCCCTCGATGTCCCAGCCGCCCGGCACCCAGTCGGTCGCGGAGATGCGCGCCCAGACCGGCTTGTCGGCGCCGAACGCGGCGCGGACGACGTCGAAGATCTCGAGCGGGAAGCGCATCCGGTTCTCGAGGCTGCCGCCGTAGTCGTCGCTGCGCCGGTTGGCGATCGGCGAGAGGAACTGGTGCAGCAGGTAGCCGTGCGCGGCGTGGATCTCGAGGCCGTCGAGGCCCAGGCGGGCGGCGCGCCGGGCGGCAGCGGCGAAGTCGGCGCGGATCTTCTCCAGGCCGGCGGCGTCGAGCGCGGCCGGCGGTTCCTCGCCCGGCGCGTGCGGCAGCGCCGAAGGTGCGACGGCGCGCCAGTTGCCCGGCTCACCGACCGGCACCTGCGCGCCGCCCAGCCACGGCGCCCGGCTCGACGCCTTGCGGCCGGCGTGAGCGAGCTGCATGCCGATCCGGATCGGCGCGTTCTCGCGCAACGCGCCGAGGACGCGCGCCAGCGCCGCTTCGTTGGCGTCGCTGTAGAGGCCGAGGTCGCCGGCGGTGATCCGCCCTTCCGCCGAGACCGCGGTCGCCTCGACGATCAGCAGGCCCGCGCCCGACAGCGCGAGGTGGCCAAGGTGGATCAGGTGCCAGTCGCCCGCCGAGCCTTCGCTCGCCGAGTACTGGCACATGGGGGCGATGATGATGCGGTTCGCAAGGGACAGCGTGCCGATGCGCAGAGGCTCGAAAAGGTGACTCATCCGTGCGGTGCGAATGCGAAAACCGCGAGGATACGAGACGCGCCGCTCGGTTGCGGGGACAGCCGACGAGCTCAGCGCGTGACGGAAGGGGTCGAGCGCGCCATGCGAAACCGCTTCGGGCCGATGCCCACGCTGCGTTTGAACATCAGCGAGAACTGGTGCCGACTGTTGAAGCCGCACAGTCCGCTGATCGTCTCCAGTGCCTCGCTCGTCGTCAGCAACAACACACGCGCGTAGTCGAGACGGCGTCGCAGCAGATAGCGGTATGGCGAAAACCCGGTGGCGCCGTGAAAGGCGCGACTGAAATGGAACTGGCTCGTTCCCGCTGCCGCGACCAGATCTGCGAGCGCGATGTCTTCGCCGAGGTGCGCATCCATGAAATCAAGGACTCGGCGGAGCCGGTGCGGTGCGAGCGCCACGGCACGCGCGGGCAAGCCGCGGGGCGCCCGCGCGTGCCGCTCCGCCAGGCGGATGACGAAGCTCTCGAGCATCGAGTCGAGCAGTAGCCGGGAGGGCTTAGGGGCGGATCCGATCTCGTCGATCATCGTCACGAACAGCGGCTCGAGGAGGCGGTCCCGGCAGCCGATGCGCTCGATCAGCGTCGCGTCGCGACCCTCGGCCCCGAACTGCTCGTCGACGATGTTTTCGAGCTGGCGCGGGTGCAGGTAAAGGTGGGCGAAGGCTATCGGCCCCTGTGTTTTCCAGAGGTACGAAGTGCCCGCGGGAACGATCGTGATCGAGCCGCTTTCGGCGACGCTGGAGAGCATGGGTCCGTCGCGCCGACGCGTAACATGCTTCGCGCCGCCCAGGTGCATGACGATGTAGTGGTGGTCGAGCGGCGGCTGAACCATGACCGGCGAGGTGCCGCTCCAGGCGCGCAGCAAAGCGCCCTGCCACGTGGTGCGGTCGCTCGACAGGATGGGAGGCGATGCCAACGCCCAAGGCCATTTCAGCGGCTGCGTCAGGCCCGCGATCGATTCCTCATTCGCCGCTGTCATGCGTAGGTCAGTCGGTCTCGCCGCGGACATCTTTCAAAATTTTCTGGGAGGCGCCGCGCACTGTTTCCGGAAAGGGACGTTTCTTGCCAAAACTTCGTCCGACGAGGCGTTCGCTGACTCCGCTTCGCTTGACTGCCGCCTATGTTTGCTGCTTAGACAACGCAGCGGAATTTAATCATGGCAACGATTCAACAACGCGCGGCGCACCGGCTGCTGGGTTCTTTCCTGATGACGGCGCTCGCAGTCGCCGGCTGCGGCGGCGACCCCGACAACGGGTCGGACGGGCCAGTCTCTGCCGAAGCGCCGGTCGTTCACGCCACCGGCAACAACGCCAACGGCCAGCAGGTCTTCCGCTTCGAGACGTTCGGCAACGAGCGCTTCTGGACCGACGCGCTGCGCCTGCAGCAGGGCATCGTCGCCGCCGGGGTGACGCCGCTGCAGGCCCTGCAGCTCGGCCTGGTCGTCGACAGCGATGCGATCGACGCGGTGACGCTGGCAGCGATCAGGGCGGAGTTGCTGACCAACCTGTCGCCGGCGAACGCGCCGCTGCTCAACAGCCCGGCGACGACGATCAAGCTGGTCAACGCCAACGCCATCGTCGGCATCGTCGCCAAGGACACCAACGGCAACGGCGTCATCGACGTCGCCGCCGGCGACAAGACCGGCGCCAGTTGCGCGCTCTGCCACACGATCAGCGACGGCTCGGTATTCAAGAGCGCCAGCACCGGCGGAGGCTCGATCGGCAAGCGGCTCGATGGCCGCGCCAACCACGACCTCGACTTCGGCTCGCTGATCGCCCTGGGCCAGAACACGCGCGCCTACTACCCGGTGCTGCAGCTGACCCTTGCGGCCAACGGCGGCAAGACGCTCGGCCGGGCGCCGACGGGTCTGACGCCGACCTCGACCGAGGCCGAGGTCGACGCCTACCTGAGAAACAAGGCCTTCTACCCGGTCGGAACCTTCGACGACACGATCGACGGCAACGGTGACCCGATGCACAACTCGGCGCTGTTCCGCACCGACCTGGCCGCACCCTGGGGCACCGAGGGCGGCATCGCCCGCCTCGACAATTTCAGCAACCTCGTCTACACGGCACTGCTCGACCCCACCACCATCACGACGACCGGCGGGCGAGCGTTCATGCAGAAGTTCGGCGGAATGGCAGCCGGCAACGAGATCGTCGACGGCTACATCCAGGTGCTGGCGGCGACGGGTGTGGTCGGCTACCCGTACGTGCAGGCGCCGGTCAGCCCGCTCGCCGGCACCGAGGACGCGCCGCTCGGCATTCGCGTCGACAACACCAAGCTGATCGACATGAACGGCTACCTGAACAGCCTGCAGGCGCCACCCGGGGTGGTCGCCGATGCGGCCGCGGGCGCGCGCGGGCGAGCCCAGTTCCGGGTCACCTGCACCGGCTGCCACAACGTCAACCAGGGCCAGCCCGTGCCGGCCTTCACCGTGCCGATGAAGACGATCTTCCCGGGCGACAACCCGGTCGTTCTCCTGGCCGCACGGACGCCGCCGCTCAACCCGATTCTCGACACGCCGAACAGCATCTTCGACGACAAGATGGCGGTCGTGAACGCGAGCCAGCGCGGCGGCATCCGCGGCACGGTGATGCCGTTGCTGCTGGACGTGGCGAGAAAGCCCAACTTCCTGCACGACAACTCGGTACCGACCCTCGACAACCTTCTGAACCCGGTGCGCGGATCGAACGCGCCGCACCCGTTCTACTTCGCCGACGTCGCCGATCGCGCCGACATGGTCGAGTACCTGCGCAGCGCCTCCACCACCGGGCCGTAAACGACGCTCTCCCGCGCTCCGTCGGCGAAGGACTTGGTCTAGCGCGGCCGCTGCAGGCGCCGGTAGGCGTTGAAGTGGCGCACCGCCTGCCGCGCGTCGCCGAGTTGCTGGTGCAGGCGCGCCGCGTTGTAGTGCGCATCGGCGAGGTCGGGCGAGAGGCGCAGGCAGGCGTGGTAGCTGGCCAGCGCCGCCGCCGCGCGCCCCTGATCCTCGAGCGCGATCGCGCGGTTGAAGTGGAGCAGGGCTTCGTGCGGCTTTCTCGCCAACGCTTCGTCGTAGAGCGCGACGGCCTCGTCGAAGCGCCGGCCTTCGCACAGCATCGCGCCGAGATTGAGGTAGGCATCGGCGTGCGTCGGGTCGATCGCCAAGACACGCTGGTAAGCGGCTTCGGCGGCGCGCCGGTCGCTCGACTCGAGCGCCTCGCCGCGGCGGAACCAGGCGGCGGCGTCCGCCGGCGGCGGCGTCGCGCGCGCCGGCGTGCGCTGCAGGAACGTGACATTGCCGGCGGCCGGCGCGAGCTCGAAGTCCATCACCAGCTGGCCCGACTCGGCCTGCCATTGCGAGCGGCCGTCGCGAACGGTCACGTCGTTGCCGACGGCGGTGATGCGCAGGCCGGTGAGCGGCAGCTCCGCGGGCAGCGTCGTCTTGAGCTTGCGCAGCGACGCGAGGATCTTGCGCGGCGGGATGCGCGCCGCCTGCAGCTCGACCGCGGTGCGCAGCAGCACGACCTCGCGGAACGTGAAGCGGTACTCGTTGCGCGGGCCGCGGCTCGGCGCGACAAAGCCGGACGCGATCAGGCCGGTGATGACGCCGCGCGAAAGGCCCAGCATCTCCTGGAGGGCACGGACCGTGTAAGTGTTCGGGTGGGTGTCCTCGCGCTTCACTTCCTGGCCCGCGCGCGCGCGGGCGGAGCTTCCTCGACCTTCGCCGCCCGCTTGACGCCCTTGCGCTCTTTCGCCGTCGTCGTTTCGGCCGCTTCAGCAGCTGCCGGTGCGGCGGCCTTGGCCGGCGCCGCGCTCGCCGGCGCGGTGGCCCTGCCTTTCAGGCTGCCGCCCTTGCCGAGGCTGGCCCGCAGCGCCTCGACCAGGTCGATCACCTGCGCGCCGCCCGATGCCGGCTCATGCGGTTCGTTGGCGACGATCTGCTTGCCGGCGATCTTGCCGTCGATCGCGGCCAGGATGCGCTTCTTCTCCTCGTCCTCGAACATCGTCGGATCGTAGGTGTCCTCGCTGATCTGCTCGATCAGCTGCATCGCCAGCTTCAGCTCGGCCGGCGTGACGGTGACCTTCTCGATGTCGAGCTCCTTCATCGAGCGCACCTCGTCGGCGTAGAGGAGCTGCTGCAGGACCAGGCCGTCTTCGGCCGGCCGCACCTGGACGACGTACTGCTTGGCCTTCCAGGCCCACTTCGCGAGCGCGACCCGGCCGCTCTCGCGCATCGCCTGCATCAGCAGGTTGTAGGGTTTGCCGCCGCGCTTGTCGGGGGCGAGGAAGTACGCCTTGTCGTAGAAGATCGGATCGATCGCCTTGTCGGGGATGAAGGCGACGATGTCGATCGTGTGGCTCGGGCTCTCCTGCAGCGCCTTCAGCTCTTCCGGCTCGAAGATGACGAAGCGGTCCTTCTCGAACTCGTAGCCCTTGACCATCTCGGCGCGCTCGACGACATGCTGGTCCTTTTCGGAGACGTACTGCTGCTTCAGGCGCGCCCCGTCCTTGTCGAGCATGTTGAAGCGCACCGCGGCGGAGCTCTCGGTCGCCGAGTACAGCTTGACGGGGATCGACACGAGGCCGAACGAGAGGGAAAGCGATGCGATCGATCGGGCGGCCATGCGGTCTCCACGGAGTCTTTCGGGTCCGCCACGCTGCGCGAGCGGACCGGGAGCATACGGGCAAGCCCCGTGTCTTGTCACCCGGCGGCGTTGCGTCGAGCCGACGGCTTCCAGCCCAGCGTCTTCATGCCTTCGGCGAGGGTCTGGCGCGTCGTCCAGTACTCGGACCAGGGGTCCTTCTGCTCGAAACTGAGGTATTCGCGCGCCGTCGCGACGGTCCATTGCGCGCCGCTCTTCAGCGCCATCAGCTGCTCCCAGGCGACCGGCATCGAAACGCCGAGCCCGGGGCGAGAGCGCGCCGAGAACGCGGCCGCCGTCGTCTGGCCGTGGCCGTTCCTCAGGTAGTCGACGAAGATCCTGCCGACGCGGTTGCTGCCGCCGCTCTTGGCAACGAAGCGCGCGGGGATGGTTTTCGCCAGATGCGTCACGACCGCCTGGGAGAAGCCCTTGACGACGTCGTAGTCGAGCCTGGGACCGATCGGCGCGACGACGTGCAGGCCCTTGCCGCCGCTCGTCTTCAGCCAGCTCGCCAGGCCGAGCTCGGTCAGCATCGCCCGCGTCAGCAACGCCGCTTCCTGGACGTGCGCCCACGTCACGCCTTCACCGGGGTCGAGATCGAAGACGACGCGATCGGGCTGATCGATCCTCTTCGCGGTCGAGTTCCAGGTGTGGAACTCGATCGTGTTCATCTGCGCCGCCGAGACCAGCGCATCGACCGTGTCGACGGCGAGCAAGGCCGAGTGGTTGGGCCAGAGCTTCGGGTCGAGCTCGCGCAAACCCGGCATCCGCGTCTCGGGATGCTTCTGGAAGAACAGTTCGCCGGTGATTCCCTCGGGCGCGCGCACGAGCGAGACCGGTCGGTCCGCGAGGTGCGGCAGCATGCGCTGGGCGATGCTCTCGTAATAGCGCACGAGCGTCAGCTTGGTGATGCCGGTCGAGGGGTCGATGACGCGATCGGGGTGGGTGACCTTGATGCTGGTCGTCGTCGTCGCCGGCACGGCGGCGACTCCGGCCACGCGAGCGTCCGCGAACTCGCGCGTCACCTCGCGCGCCGGCTTGTCGAGGCGCAGCGCGACGAACACCGCGTGGCGGATGTGGTCCTCCGGCGTCCACTCGCGAAACAACACCTCGGCGACGAGCTCGGGCGCGACCCAGCGCTCGGCGCCGGCGCTGCGGCGCGACCACCGGCCGGGCGTGATCGCCTCGATCGCCAGCGTCGGCGTCTTCGTCTCCAGCGCAACCAGGCGCTCGTGCAGCTCGCGCGCCATCCGCGCGTTCCAGCCGGTGCCGACGTTGCCGGCGTAGCTGAGCGTGCCCTCGTCCCAGGTGGCGAGGAAAAGGCTGCCGACCTCGCCGCGCGCGCCGTTGCGGTCGGTGAAGCCGCAGACCACGAACTCCTGGCGCAGCTGGCATTTGAGCTTGAGCCAGGTCTCGCTGCGCTGCGACGCGTACGGCGCATCGGGCCGCTTGATCATGATCCCTTCGAGCTGCATGCGCCGCGCCGCCTCGAGCATCTGCGCCGGCGCGGCCGGGAGGGCCTGGCTCATACGGATGCGGTCGCTGGGGTGCGCGTCCAGCAGCGCTGCGAGCCGGGTGCGGCGCGTGCTCAGCGGCACCTTGCGCAGGTCCAGCCCGTCGTGGAACGGCAGGTCGAAGACGAAGTACTCGATCGCCTCGCTCGACGCGTTGTCGATCGCGTTCTGGAGTGCGTTGAAGTCGGGCAGGCCCGCCTCGTTCATGACGACGATCTCGCCGTCGAGCCAGGCCGGCCCGATCGCGAGCGCCTCGACGGCGGCGGCGAGCGGCTTCATCTTCGCCGTCCAGTCGTGGCCGCCGCGCGTGATCAGCTTCGCCATGCCGGCGTCGATGCGCGCCATCAGCCGGTAGCCGTCGAACTTGGTCTCGACGATCCAGTCGCCGCCGGGCGCCTCGGCGACGAGCGTCGCGAGCTGCGGCCCGAGCCTGGCCGGCAGCGGCGCACGCACCGCGGCGGAAAGATCGCTCGCCGCGATCGACGCTGCCTGGGCGGCTCCGGCGCTGCCAGCTCCACGCGGTTCGCGCGGTTCGCGCGTCTCGACCCGCCCGAGCGGACGGGCGACGACACTGTCGGGCAGCGCGGCGATCACGTCGTACTCGGCGAGCGGCCGCGCCCAAGCGTCCTTCTTCTTGAACAGCATCCACGGGTCCTGCTTGTCGCCGGGCTTGGCGATCCGAACCAGCTCCCACACGCCGGCGAGCTTTTCGCCGTGCAGGCGAAAGACGAGCTTGCCCTTGGCCATGCCTTCGCGCGCGTCGCCCTCGGGCACCCAGGTGCCCCGGTCCCAGACGATCACCGTGCCGGCACCGTACTGGCGCGGCGGGATCGTTCCCTCGAAGCTCGCGTAGTCGAGTGGGTGGTCCTCGACGTGGATCGCCATCTGCATCTTCGACGGGTCGAAGGACGGCCCTTTCGGCACTGCCCAGCTGAGCAGGACGCCGTCGAGCTCGAGGCGGAAGTCGTAGTGGAGCCGGCTTGCCCAGTGCTTCTGGACGACGAACGAGAGGGCTTTCGCCGCGGCTCCTCCGTTGTCGCGTTCGGCCGCCACACCGGCGGGTTCGGACGTGACCTCGAAGTTGCGCTTCTGGCGATAGTGCGAGAGCGGCGGTGGCGCATCCATCGGCCGAGAGGATAGGCCGCTGCCGAAGCTGCGAGCGCCCCCGTGCACTTCTCGCGGCGCCAAGCTGTCCCAGCCTCAGCGATGTTCTTTACGTTGCGAAATCCCTGGAAGCGGAACTGCGACTGCCCGGTTGCTCCCTAACCCCCGGGTTTGCGGCAGGGCACGCCTGACGGTAGAGAAGCGATTTCTCCTACAGCCCTGCGCTTGCCGGCGGTACAGCATCCGGTTGCCCTTCTAAGGAGTTCGACATGAGAGCCCAGAAAGTGATCGCCGCGGTCGCCGCCATATCGCTCGCGTTCAGCAGCGCCGCGTTCGCGCAGTCGACAGGCGCGCAGGACCAGGCACAGCAGCGCGACAACCGCGGCCGGTTCATCCCCGACCCGGGACCGAATCGGATCGACGAGACCGGCCAGTTTCGCGGTCCCACCCAGGGCATCCGACAAGCCGAACAGGTTCGCGCCGACCAGCAGCGGGCCGAGCAGATCCGCGCCGAGCAGCAGCAGCGGAACGACCGTCGCGACTACCGCGTCGATCAGCGCAACGATCGTCGCGATTACCGCGTCGATCAGCGAAACGATCATCGCGACTATCGATCCGATCAGCGCTACGACCAGCGCTACGACCAGCGCTACGACCGTCGCGACTACCGCAGTGACATTCGCGGCTACGGCTATCGCGACGGCTGGCGCGACGGCTATCGCGGCGAAGGCCGCGGCGCCGGCCCGAACCACTCGTACTACCGCGGCGATCGCCTGCCCTACGAGTACCGCACCCACCACTACATCGTCGACGACTGGCACGGCCACCGTCTGAGCGCGCCCCCGCGCGGCTACCACTGGGTCCAGGCAGGCGGCGACTACGTTCTGGTGGCGGTCGCCACCGGCATCATCGCGGCGATCCTGCTGAACCAGTGAACGAAGCGCGCGGCCTTCGGGCCGCGCGGCCCGCGCTCATTCCACCGTGGCGCCGGAGTCCTTGACGACCTTGGCCCACTTGGCGATCTCGGCGCGCTGGTAGGCGGCGAGCTCCTCGGGGGTCGAGCCGACCACCTCGAGGCCGGCCTCGGCGAGCTTCCTGGCAACGTCGGGCGACGCGAGGATCTTCTTCACCTCGCCTTGCAGCCGGTCGATGAACGCCTTCGGCGTCCCCGCGGGGGCGAACAGGGCGAACCACGACACCGCCTCGAAGCCTGCCAGGCCCTGCTCGGCCAGCGTCGGAATGTCGGGCGCCGCCGCAGACCGCTTCGCGCTCGTCACGCCGAGCGCGCGGAGCTTGCCATCCTTCACGAGCGGCAGGCTCGACGGCATGTTGTCGAACATCATCGTCACGCGGCCGCCGAGAAGATCGGGAATCGCGCTGGCGCGGCCCTTGTACGGCACATGCGTCATGTCGATGCCGGTCATGGTCTTGAAGAGCTCGCCGGAGACGTGGATCGACGTTCCCGAACCCGACGACGCGAACGTCATCTTGCCCTCGCGCTTGCCGAGGGCGATGAGCTCGGCGAGCGTTTTCGCCGGCACGTCGTTGTTGACGACGAGCAGGTTGGGCGTCGTCGCCAGCAGCGTCACCGGCGCGAAGTCCTTGACCATGTCGTACGGCATCTTCGCGTAGAGCGCGCCGTTGATGGCGTGCGTGCCGACCGTGCCGACGACGATTGTCAGGCCGTCGGGCGCCGCCTTGGCGACCGAGTCGGCGCCGGTGTTGCCGCCCGCGCCGGGCTTGTTGTCGATCAGCATCGGTTGGTTCCAGGCGACGCTCAGCTTCTCGCCGATCAGCCGCGCCAGGGTGTCGGGCGCGCCGCCGGGCGTGAAGGTGACGACGATGTGCATCGGCCTGCCGGCATTGGTTTGTGCCTGCGTCGCCCCGGTCATTGCGGCCAGGCCGGCGATGGCGAGCAGCGAGGAGGCGAGGCGAACGATCGAAGTTTCATCGCGGCGGCTTTCCAGTGATCGACGTAGTGTCGGCCGATTATTCGGCGCCCTCGGCAGCGCCGAGCGGCGGGTTTTCCCAGAGCAGGCATCATCGCCCTACCCAGGAGAACGACACCTTGACCCGCCCCTTCATCCCCGCTCGCGCCCTCGTTGCGGCATCGATCGTCGCCGCCCTGTCAGGCTGCGAGCTGCTCAAGCGCAACGAGGAAGTCACGACGCTCATCAACGCCCGCTACCTCGGCAAGCCGGCCGGCGACTTCTTCGACCGCCACGGCCGCGCCTCGGTGCGCCGCGAAGCGCTCGACAACAGCACCTGGTACGACTGGGTCTCCGACTTCGGCATGACGCCGCCCGGGCAGGCGGGGCGCGAAGAGCGCTACTGCAAGATCCGCCTGGTCGTCGACAAGGCCGGGCGGATCAGCGCCGTGCAGGTCCTCTTCGATTCGCCGGGGCTGAAGAGCACCTCGCGCTGCGGCGAGATCTTCGCCGCGAAGTGAGCCACGCGGGTCATCCGGCCGTGACCGCGACCCCCGCAGCGCGCAGCGGCGACGAAGTCGCCATCGTCGGCGCCGGCATCGGCGGCCTCACCCTGGCGCTCGCGCTGCATCGGGCCGGCATCGCCTGCCGGGTGTACGAGGCGGCGGTCGAGGTCCGCCCGCTCGGCGTGGGCATCAACGTGCTGCCGCACGCCAGTGCGGCGCTGCAGTCGCTCGACGTCCTGGCCCAGCTCGAGCGCCTTGCCGTCGTCACGCGCGAGGCGGCGTTCTTCAACCGCTTCGGGCAGCACGTCTACAGCGAGCCGGCCGGGCGCTGGGCCGGGCACGACGCGCCGCAGCTGTCGATCCACCGTGCCGACCTGCAGGCCGTCCTGCTCGACGCCGTGCGGGCGCGGATCGGCGCTGATCGCGTCGTGACCGGCCACGCTTGCGTCGGCGTCGACGAAGCGGGCGGCGTCGGCGTACGCCTGCGCTTCGACGCTTCGAGCGGCACGGCGCGCACGGACGCGGTCGCCGCCGTCGCCGTCGGCTGCGACGGCATCCATTCGGCGCTGCGCCGCCAGCTCTATCCGGACGAGGGGCCGCCGCGCTGGTCGGGCGTCAACATGTGGCGTGGCGTCGTGGCGCACGCGCCTTTCCTGAGCGGCGCGACGATGGTCCGCGCCGGCTGGCTCTCGGTCGGCAAGATGGTGATCTACCCGATCCGCGACGCCATCGACGAACAGGGGCGCCAGCTCGTCAACTGGGTCGCCGAGCTCGAATGCGCCGAGCCCGTGCGGCGCGACTGGAGCGCGCGCGGCAGCCTCGGCGACTTCTTTCCAGCCTTCGCAGACTGGCACTTCGACTGGCTCGACGTCGCTGCGATGATCCGCTCGACCGAGACCGTGCTCGCCTACCCGATGGTCGACCAGGACCCGTTGCCGCGCTGGAGCCACGGCCGCGTCACCTTGCTCGGCGACGCCGCGCACCCGATGGTTCCGCGCGGCTCGAACGGCGCCGGCCAGGCGATCCTCGACGCGGTCTGCCTCGCCGAGCAGCTCGCCGGCCGCGGCATCGGCGCCGACGCGCTCGCCGAGTACGACCGCATCCGCAACGCGGCGACGGCGAAGATCGTCCTCGCCAACCGCAGCACGCCGCCGGACACCATCCTGCGCGAAGTGCACGAGCGCTCGGGCGACAAGCCGTTCGCGCGCATCGAAGACGTCGTCTCGCGCGAAGCGCTCGCGCAGATCGCCAACGCCTACCAGCAGGTCGCCGGCATGCCGGCCGCCAGCAACGAACCGGGGAGACCTTCTTGATCCAACATCCCACGCGCGGCCGACGCCGCTTCATCGCAACGCTCGGCGCCAGCGCCCTTGCCGGCGTCGGCGTCGGCCCGGCGCGCGCTCAGCCGGCGTGGCCGGGCAAGCCGGTGCGCATCATCGTTCCCTACACGCCCGGGACGGGCATGGACATCCTGGCGCGAACGCTCGCGCCGCACCTCCAGGCGGCCTGGGGCCAGGGCATCGTCGTCGACAACCGCCCCGGCGCGTCGGGCAACCTCGGCGCCGGCGCGGTCGCGAAGTCGCCGCCCGACGGGCTGACACTCCTGATGGGCGTCAACACGCTGATCATCAATCCCGCCCTGTACGCCAACATGACGTACGACCCGCTCCAGGACCTGACGCCGATCGGCTTGTGCGCGACCGGCTCGTTCCTGCTCGTCGCCGGTGCCGGCGCGAAGATCAAATCGGTCGACGAACTCGTCAAGGCGGCGCGGGCCAGACCCGGCGCGCTCGATTACGCGTCGCCGGGGATCGCGACGCCGCATCACATGGCGATGGAGCTGTTCAAGCTGCGGGCGAAGGTGTCGATCACGCACATCCCTTTCTCGGGCACGGCCGGCGCCGTGAGCGCGGTGCTCTCGGGCGACGTGCCGCTGATGTTTCTGCCCGTGCACGTCGCGATGGCGCAGGTCAGGGGCGGCCGGCTCGTCGTGCTCGCCGCCGGCGGCAACCGCCGCTCCGCGCTCGCGCCCGACGTGCCGACGCTTGCCGAGCTCGGCTATCCCGGCATCGAGGCCGACCTCTGGTACGGGATGCTGGCGCCGGCGGGGACGCCGCGCGACATCGTCTTCCGGATCCATGCCGACATGACCCGGGCGCTGGCGCTGCCCGAGGTCAGGGCCGCGCTCGCCGCGCAGGGCATGGAGACCGCGCCCAGCTCGCCGGAGGACATGACCGCGCTGATGCGCCGCGATGCTGCGCGCTGGGCCGCGGTCGTCAAGCAGGCCGGGGTCAAGGCCGAATAGGCGCCCGACGTCGGCGCGGAGGACTTGGCGATCGCCGTTCGGCGCTGGCTTCGCTCCCTGGGTCGAGGCGCGCCGCAAGGGCTATCCTCCCTCCCGCTTCTTCGCCCGCCACAGATCACCGTGCCCATTCCGACCGAACCCATCGGCAGCATTCCCCGCCCGCCGGCACTGATCGACGCGCTGGCGATCACCGACGGCGGCGATCCCGCCCTCGAGCCGCTCTACGAAGCGGCGATCCGGGACACCGTCGAGCGCTTCGAAGCGACCGGCTCGCCGGTGATCACCGACGGCGAGCAGCGCAAGTTCCACAACTTCTGGACCTACTGCGTTCACGGCATGCCGAACCTCGGCCCGGACGGCTTCAAGATCCCGTTTGCCGCGGGCCACGTGCGGCGCATGCCGCGCCTGGAGCACGGCCCCTTTCGCTATGGCCATCACGCCGACCGCTATCTCGCGGCGGCGCAACGACATGCGCACGTGCCGGTGAAGCAGGCGGTCATCTCGCCATCGGCGCTGAGCCTGCTCTACCCGGACGCCGAGCTGCCCGACTACCCGCGAGAGCGCTTCATCGACGACTTGCTGCGCGAGCACGAGACGGAAGTCCGCAGCTGCCTGGCCAAGGGCGCGCACAAGGTGCAGATCGATTTCACCGAAGGCCGGCTCGCGGTCAAGCTCGATCCGTCGGGCGGGCTGCTGCGCAGCTTCGTCGACCTCAACAACCTCGCCCTCGCCCGCTTCGACGCCACCGACCGGCAGCGGCTCGGCGTCCACACCTGCCCCGGCGGCGATCGCGACTCGACGCACAGCGCCGACGTCGACTACGCCGACCTCCTGCCGAGCCTGTTCGAGCTGAAGGTGACGCACTTCTACGTCGCCCTCTGCGGCGAGCCCGATCCGGTGCGCGTGCTGCGCATCATCCGGGAGCACCGCCGGCCCGACCAGCATGTATTCGTGGGAGTGACGGCGGCGATAGATCCTCGCATCGATACCGCCGAGGAAGTTCGCGACCGCGTCCTCCAGGCCGCGGAGTACATCCCGCTCGACCGCCTCGGCACCACCGACGACTGCGGCTTCGCCCCCTTTTGCGACGATCGCTCGACGACGCGCGACATCGCGTTCGCGAAGATCCGGGCCCGCGTCGAGGGCACGGCGCTGGCGGCGCGTTCGCTCGGGGTCGAGCGGTGAGCGAGAACGCCGAAGACGAGCTGATCCGATCGGTCGCGCTGCGCAACGCGACCGCCATCCAGGTCGCGCAGCGGCGTGTCGAGGAGGACCTGCTGCGCGCCAACCAGGCGCTGGCGGCACGCACTCGCGAGCTGGCGCTTACCGTCTCCATGATGCGGGCGACGCTCGAGTCGACCGCCGACGGCATCCTCGTCACCGACGGCGACGGCCGTATCCTGACCTTCAACCAGAAGTTCCTCGAGATCTGGGGCTTGCCGCACGACACCGTCGCGAGCGGCGTCCACGGCGACCTCGCGCGGAGCGTCGCCCACCTGTTCGAGCATCCCGACGGAATCATGGAGCGCATCGATTCGCTCTACGCGTCGAACGAGCCGACGCTCGACACGCTCGCCTTGCGTGACGGCCGCTGGTTCGAGCGCTTCTCGCGGCCGCAGCACATCGACGGCAGGAGCGTCGGCCGGGTCTGGAGCTATCGCGACGTCACCGCGAGGAAGCACGCGGAGGACGCGCTCCGGGACGAAGCACGGGTCCTCGACCTGCTGAACCGGACCGGCAGCGCGGTCGCCTCGACGCTCGAACTGTCGACCTTGCTGCAGACCGTGACCGA
>JBDSLQ010000063.1:0-4372 GCA_039916285.1 Caldimonas sp. | reverse complement strand
CCCAGGCCTGCGACGTCTGCGCCAGCGGGATGGCGTAGTAGGAGGTGTCGACCTCGACGAGCGGGAACTGCGTCGCGTAGAAGCGCAGGCGGGCCTCGGGGCTGTTCGCGCCGCGCGTATAGAACTTCTTCGACGCGATGAGCGACTTGTCGCTCCACGACGCCGTCCCGACGAGAACCTTCATCGACTTCCGGCACAGAGTTGGATCGAGTGTGCCACCGGGAGCTCCGATGGCCAGACCGCGAGTGCCCGCCGATCTGCCGACCGCCACCAAGCTCGGCGTCGCTTACCGGCGCGAGTTCTGGCCGTCGAGCCGAAATAGGGCTCGCCACGCGGCAAAAGCCGCACTGCCGGCGACGGCGAACACACGGGCTGCGCTATTCGTGGCACCAGGGCTGGGTGTCGTGCCAGAGCGGCTCGGTGGCGTCATCGCGGCGAATCGTCGCGGGGCCGTCTGCGGGCGCAGCGTTCGACATGCCCCAAGGTGCGAAGCCGGCGCGGCGAACGACCAGGTCGTGAAAAACCCAGCGGCGCGGGTCGATCTGGCGGGAAGCGCGCGGCCCGTTTTCCGTCCCCAGGTGCTCGCCTCGCAAAGTGTGTGCAAACAGCTTCATCGCCATGACCGATTGTTCCCGTGTCTCGGCTCCGGCGCTGCGCCGGCAGTCATGAGTTTGACTCCGCCCGGACGTTTCGTCGTCCCCACGATGGAGGAGAACGGCCCGCCGTGCCTCCGCGTCGCCATGCTCGCGCAATCGCATGTCCGGGCGGTGACATTTCTCGATCGTCTCGGGCGGCGCCGCGGACGCGCGATCGACGCTTGCTAGGATGGACCCTGCCCATGTTCAAGCGCCGCGTCCCGTGACCGAACCGCTCCTTCGCGTCCTCGCCGTCGCCACCACCCTTCGCGGGTCCGGCTTCGCGGTCGAGGCCAGCGCGGGCTGGGCGCAGGCCCTCGAGCGGATCGGGCAGGACGACGCTTTCGACGCTGTCGTCGTGGACGGCGACCTGGCGCCGGCATCACCCGACCAGATAGCGGCCGTCGCCGAGCGCGTCGCGCTCGTGGTCGCCGTCGTCGAGCCCGACGCCGAGCACGCGATCGGCTGGTTGCGCGGCGGCGCCGACGACGTCGTCGGCCGCGACGAGCTCGCCGCAGCGACCGGCTGGCGCCGTATCCGCTTCGCCGTCGAGCGGCGGCGCCGCCGCGACTTGGGTCAAAGCGCCTACTCGACCGATCCGGGCACCGGCTTGCCGCACCGCCAGCAGCTGGTCGAGCACCTGAGCCAGCTGCTCGCGCTGCGCGAGCGCGAGCCGGCGCCGATGGCGGTGCTCGGCTTTCGCATCGAGGGTTTGCGGCCGCGCGGGGAGGGCGCCGAAAGCACCGATTTCGAGACCCTGCGCCGCAAGATCGCGGTGCGCCTGCGCGCCGGCGTGCGTGCCAGCGACGTCGTCGCCGCGGTCGACGACGACGCCTTCGCGATCCTGCTCGGCTCGATCCAGAGCAGCGCCGATGCCGACCGGGTCGCTGCCAAGCTCGTCGCCGCGCTGGTGGCGCCGTTCACGGTCGGCGCGGTCGGGCGCTCGGTCGCTGTCAGTTTCGGCATCGCCCAGTACCCCCACGACGGTCGCGACGCCGAGCGCTTGCTGCGACGTGCGCTGGCGCTGGCCGCGGCGGCGCCAGCGACCGCGGGGAGCGGCCCGGCGACGGTTCGCGACGCTGGCGGTGGTGAGCGCACGGCCGCGAACGACGAGCGTTAGGCCCGCACGCAACCGCGCAACCTGCGCCGGGCGAGGCGGCCGCTTCAGCGGCGATGCCGGACAATCGCCGGCCATGCCGATATCCTTCCTCTCCCTCGCCGGCAGCCGCCGCGCGACCCCGCCGAAAGCCCCCTCGTGAAAGCTGCCGAGATCCGATCGACGTTCCTGCAGTTCTTCGCCTCGAAGGGGCACACGGTCGTCGCCTCGAGCCCCGTCGTTCCCGGCGACGACCCGACGCTGCTCTTCACCAACGCCGGGATGAACCAGTTCAAGGACGTCTTCCTCGGCTTCGACAAGCGGCCTTACGTGCGCGCGGCGACCTCGCAGAAATGCATCCGCGCCGGCGGCAAGCACAACGACCTCGAGAACGTCGGCTACACGGCGCGCCACCATACGTTCTTCGAGATGCTGGGCAACTTCAGCTTCGGCGACTACTTCAAGAAGGACGCGCTGACGTTCGCCTGGGCGCTGCTCACCGAGGTCTACAAGCTGCCGGCCGACAAGCTCTGGGCGACGGTCTACGCCGAGGACGACGAGGCTTACGAGATCTGGAAGAACGTGATCGGCCTGCCGCCTGAGCGGATCGTGCGCATCGGCGACAACAAGGGCGCGCGCTTCGCGTCCGACAACTTCTGGATGATGGGCGACACCGGCCCGTGCGGTCCGTGCAGCGAGATCTTCTACGACCACGGCGCCGGGATCGCCGGCGGCCCGCCCGGTTCGCCCGACGAAGACGGCGACCGCTACATCGAGATCTGGAACAACGTGTTCATGCAGTTCAACCGCGACGACGCGGGCGTGATGCATCCCCTGCCCAAGCCCAGCGTCGACACCGGCATGGGGCTGGAGCGGTTGAGCGCGGTGCTGCAGCACGTGCACTCGAACTACGAGATCGACCTGTTCGTCGACATCCTCGCCGCGGCGAAGCGCGAGGTCGACGCTGCCGGCGCCGGCGCGGCGGGAACTGCCGCCCCGGGTGCGGGGAGCGAACCAGGCTCGCCATCGCTCAAGGTGATCGCGGACCACATCCGCGCCTGCAGCTTCATGGTCGGCGACGGCATCGTTCCGGGCAACGAAGGTCGCGGCTACGTGCTGCGCCGGATCGCCCGGCGCGCGATTCGCCACGGCTACAAGCTCGGTGCGCGCAAGCCCTTCTTCCACCGCCTGGTCGCCGCCGTCGTCGCCGGAATGGGCGACGCCTACCCCGACCTGCGCAGCCGGCAGACGCGTATCACCGCGGTGTTGAAGCAGGAGGAGGAGCGCTTCTTCCAGACCATCGCCAACGGCATGGAGATCCTCGAGGCGGCGCTGGCTGCGCTCGCGGCGGGCCAGCCCCTGTCGGGCGACGTCGCCTTCAAGCTGCACGACACCTTCGGCTTTCCGGTCGACCTCACCGCCGACGTCTGCCGCGAGCGCGGCGTCGCTGTCGACGTCGAGCGCTTCGAGGCGCTGCTCGGCGAGCAGCGCGAGCGGGCGCGCGCCTCGGCCAAATTCAGGATGGCGCAGGGCCTCGAGTACGCGGGCTCGGCGTCGACTTTCCACGGCTACGAGACGCTGGTCCACGAGGCGGCGCGAATCACCGCGATCTACGTCGACGGCGCGGCAGCGCAGACGGCGAACGCCGGCGACGTCGCCGTCGTCGTCCTCGACCACACGCCCTTCTACGCCGAGAGCGGCGGCCAGGTCGGCGACACCGGCGAGCTGCGCAACGCGGCCGCGCGCATGATCGTCGAGGACACGATCAAGGTGCAGGCCGCCGTGCCCGGCCACCAGGGCCGCGTTGTCGAAGGATCGCTCTCGGTCGGCGACGTCGTCGCCACCAAGGTCGATGCCGAGCGGCGCGCCCGCACCGTGCGCAACCACAGCGCGACCCACCTGATGCACAAGGCGCTGCGCGAGGTGCTGGGCGAGCACGTCCAGCAGAAGGGCTCGCTCGTCGACGCCGACAAGACGCGCTTCGACTTTGCCCACAACGCGCCGCTGAGCGACGACGAGATCCGCCGCGTCGAGGCGATCGTCAACGTCGAAATTCTTGCCAACCACGCGACGAACGCGCGCCTGATGCCGATCGAGGAAGCGAACACGCTCGGCGCGATGATGCTGTTCGGCGAGAAGTACGGCGACGAGGTGCGCGTTCTCGACATCGGCTCGAGCCGGGAGCTGTGCGGCGGCACGCACGTGCAGCGCACCGGCGACATCGGCCTGTTCAAGATCGTCGCCGAGGGCGGCGTCGCCGCCGGCGTGCGGCGGGTCGAGGCAGTCACCGGCGACAACGCGCTCCACTATCTGCAGTCGCTCGAGGCGACGCTCGGCCGTCTCGCCGGCGAGCTGCGTTCGGCGCCCGACGAGGTGCCGGCGCGCGTCGGCCAGGTCCTGGAGCACGTTCGCACGCTCGAGAAGGAGCTTGCCGGGCTGAAGGGGCGGCTCGCGTCGGCCCAGGGCGGCGATCTCGCCCAGCGTGCCGTCGATGTCAAGGGGCTGAAAGTGCTTGCCGCGCGCCTCGACGGCGCCGACGCGAAGACGCTGCGCGACACCCTCGACAAGCTCAAGGACAAGCTCAAGACGGCGGTGATCGTGCTCGCCGCGGTCGACGGCCAGAAGGTGCAGATCGCAGCCG
>JBDSLQ010000062.1:0-5009 GCA_039916285.1 Caldimonas sp. | reverse complement strand
CGAAGCCGACGTGGCCGCCGTGCGCCGGCTGCCAGAGCGTCACGTCGCGGCTCACGTCAGCGGCGCCCGGCAGCGCATCGGCGGGCAGGAACGGATCGTTCCTGGCGTTGAGGACCAGGGCGGGAATCGCGATTCGATCGAGCCACGGCTTGGCCGACGCACGCGCGTAGTAGTCGTCGGCGTCGCGGAAGCCGTGCAGCGGCGCGGTGAAGACGTCGTCGAAGTCGCGCAGGTCGCGCGCCGCGAGCATTCGAGCGCGATCGAACAAGCCCGGATGCTGTGCGAGCTTGACGAGCGCCTTCCTTTTCATCGTGCGCAGGAACATGCGCGTGTACGTCTGCAGGCCGAAACCGCGGCCGATCGCGTGCGCACCCGCGGCCAGGTCGAGCGGCGCGGACACCGCGGCAACGGCGCGGACGCGGTCGCGGGCTGCGGCGCCGGCTTCCTCGACGAAGCGCAGCAAGGCGTTGCCGCCGAGCGAGACGCCGACGGCCACGATCGGCCCGTGGTGCAACGCCCGCAAGCGCGCCAGCATCCAGCCGACTTCCTCGTGGTCGCCCGAGTGGTATGCGCGCGGCGCCAGGTTGATCTCGCCCGAGCAGCCGCGAAAGTGAGGCACCGCGAAGCGCCAGCCGCGCCGCTCGGCTTCGCCGGCGAACGCCTGCGCGTAGTGGCTCGACGAGGAACCTTCGAGGCCGTGGAAGAGGGCGAGCAGCGGCGTGGCCGCGTCTTCACGCTGCCAGTCGACGTCGACGAAGTCGCCGTCGGGCGTGGTCCAGCGCTCGCGCCGGGAGACCGGCCGCGGCCCCTCGAAGCGGCGGCTGAAGAAGACCGGCCAGATCGTCTGCGCGTGACCACCGGGAAGCCATCGAGGCGCGCGGAAATCGTTCATCGACATGGAGTTCCTCCTGGTCGGGAGGGCATCGGCAGGCGCGCACGTACACCTCGTTACGAGTTCGGGAAAGGAGTTCGATGGGATTCTTTCGACAATGCCGGTGCCGCCTCTCACGGCGCTCGAGTGAAAAAGGGTTTCCCACGTGAATCGTTCCATCGGCATTTTTGCTCTCCTTCTCGCCCTGTTTGCTTCGCTGCCGGTTCCCGCCGGCGCCAATGTCGACGGAACGTCACCGGAGCAGCGGGGCGCGAATACCGAAGTCGTCGATCGCTTCATCATTAAATTTCGAGATTCGATCGGCCACCCGCAGCTCAAGCTCACGGCAATAGGCTCCACGTTCGGGGAGCGCCTGACCCATGTGCGCGCAATGTCGGGCGGTGCTCAAGTCGTGCGGCTCGGCCGCCGGGTGATGCGCCGCGAAGCCCATGACGTCGCACGGTCGCTCAGCTCGGATCCGAGGATTCTCGCGATCGAACCGGATCTGCTCATGCACCCGCTCCTGGTTCCAAACGACACGATGTACTCCCAGCAGTGGGATCTTTTCGAGCCGCACGGCGGCATCAACATGCCAGCCGCGTGGGACATCACGACCGGATCCGCAAGCATCACGGTCGCCGTGATCGATACCGGCATATCGCCGCATGCGGACCTGGCCGGTCGCGTCGTCGCCGGCTATGACTTCATCGGCGATGTCGCCGCATCCAACGACGGCGATGGCCGCGATTCGGACGCACGTGATTCGGGCGACTACGGTTGTAGCGGCTCGGCGAGTTCCTGGCACGGCACCCACGTTGCGGGGACGATCGGTGCGGCCAGCAATAACGGCGTCGGCGTGACGGGTATCAACTGGGTCTCTAAGCTCCTGCCGGTCCGCGTCCTTGGCAAATGCGGCGGCTATACCTCCGATATCGTTGACGGCATGCGTTGGGCAGCCGGGATCCCGGTCCCCGGAGTTCCGGTTAACCCGACACCAGCACGGGTCGAAAACCTGAGCCTCGGAGGCGACGGCGCCTGTTCGGCGACGTTTCAGAGCGCAGTGAACGACGTCGTCGCGCGCGGTACCGTCGTCGTCGTTGCGGCCGGCAACAGCAACGCCGACGCCGCGAATGCGCAGCCGGCGAGTTGCAATGGGGTGATCACCGTGGCGGCGACGACACGCAACGGTGGCCGGGCGAGCTTCAGCAACTTCGGCTTGACGATCACCATCGCGGCTCCTGGCGCCGGCGGCAACGGCATCTTGTCTACGCTCAACAGCGGTACCACCACGCCTGGCGCCGACAGCTATGCCTACTATCAAGGCACCAGCATGGCGACACCGCATGTCGCGGCCGTGGTTTCGCTCATGCTGTCGATCGACCCGTCGCAGACGCCGGCGCAGGTCACGCAGCGGCTGCGGCAGGCGGCGCGCGCGTTCCCGACCGCGACCGGCCTGGACTGCACTACGGCGCTGTGCGGCGCCGGCATTGTCGATGCGACGGCGGTGCTTGCGGGACTGACGGCGCCCGCGCCGGTGACGACCAACGTTGCGCTGCAGGCCAACGGCGGCAACGTGGTGGCCTCGAGCGCCTACCCGGGATACCCCGCCTCGGCCGTCAACAACGGCGATCGACGCGGCCTGAACTGGGGAGCCGGGGGCGGATGGAACGATTCCACCGGGAGCAGCTGGCCGGACATCGTGCAGGTCAATTTCAGCGGCACCAAGAGCATCACCGAGATCAACGTCTTCACCCTCCAAGACGCCTATTCGGCACCGCTCGAGCCGACCGAGGCGCTGACCTTCAGCCAATACGGGATCACCGACTTCGACGTGCAGTATTGGAACGGATCGGTTTGGGTCACGGTGCCTGGAGGAAGCGTTGCCGGCAACAACAAGGTATGGCGCAAGTTCTCCTTCTCGGCCATCTCCACGAATGGCATCCGGGTCTTGGTCAACGGCGGCGTTGCCGGGTACAGCCGCATCACCGAAATCGAGGCGTTCGGGACCCAGTGAGAGGGGGCCGGCGGACAAGTCGGCGATCAATCCGCACGACGATCGCAGCCTTCGAACGCAAAGGTTCGCAATCGCAAACGAGCACCGTTTCGACAGAGCCTGATCGCATTCGAACATGCGGGACCATCGAAGAACGCCGGTTCAATGCAGCGTCGACGCCGCCTCGGGGTTCTCCTGCGACTCGACCGCCGTTCCCGGGCTGGCGTGGTGGGCGACGAGGCGCCAGCCTTGCGCCGACTTCAGGTAGACGTTGGTCGCGACAACCCACGCAAACTGCTCGCCTTCGGATGTCATGACGCGAACGCGCTCGAGCACGCTGTGCACCGCGCTCGAATGCGATTCGAGTCGGCGCACGCGGTGCGGCTCGGCGTCGATGGTGCCATTGCCGAACATCGCCTCGAACGAGGCGCGGATGGCGGCCGCGCCGACCAGGCGCGCGCCGCCGGGGTGGATGCAGCAGATCTCGTCGTCGTCGGACCACAAGGCCATGAGCCGGTCGACATCGCCGCGCCGCATCGCCTCGTACAGCTCGAGCTCGATGTCGTCGGCCGAGACGAGAGTCGGGGCGGGTGGCTTGGGGTGGGCCATGGATCTTCTTCGGTTAACCTTCCGGGCGCTGGAATTGTAGGAAGGCTCGCGAGGCGAGAACCGGGCGATCCAGCCCGCACCCATGGTCAGACCCTCCGCCGACTGGACCGAGCGCAGCCACGATCTGGCGCGCCTGCTCGGCCGCGCCGGCGTCGGCGATCGCGCGGCTTTTGCCACGCTTTACGAGCGGACGAGCTCGCATCTGCTCGCCGTGGTGCTGCGTATCAACCGGGACCGAGCCCAGGCCGAAGACATCCTTCAGGAGGTGTACGTCAACGTCTGGCGGGCGGCTAGCAGCTTCGATGCAGCGCAAAGCCAGCCCCTCACGTGGCTCACGAGCATTGCGCGCAACCGCGCCATCGACAGCCTGCGCCGCCTTCAGACGCAGCCCCGGATGCGCACCGCCGCGACTTCGAGCGACGGCCGCGAGAGCGAGGACCAAGACGTGTACGACACCGTGGCAGACGAATCGCCCGGCCCGCTCGATCTGCTGAGCCGGGCCGCCGAAGCGCGCTCGCTCGCCACCTGCATGGATCAGCTCTCGGCGACGCAGCGGCAAAGCGTCGCCCTCGCCTTCTTCCAGGGTCTGAGCCACGCCGAGGTGGCGGCGCAGATGCGCCAGCCGCTCGGCACCGTCAAGTCGTGGGTGCGGCGATCGCTGGCGGCGTTGAAGAGCTGCCTCGACACCGCCGTCAACGTCGACGCCACGCGGCGCGGCTGACATGAAGCCCCCGCGCTCGCGTCGTTCGCTGCCCCCCGAGGGGGCGGCAGTGTCCTTGGGGCGGCCCGGCGGGCACTGACATGGATTACGGCCGCCACGATATCGCCGACGCGCTCGCAGCCGAGTACGCGGTCGGCACGCTGCGCGGCGGCGCGCGCCGGCGTTTCGAGTCGCTTCTGCCCGCGCATGCGGTGCTGCGCGAGGCGGCCCTCGCCTGGCAGGGGCGGCTGATGCCGCTCACCGCCGGGCTCGATCCGGTGCAGCCTTCGGGCGAAGTCTGGCGGCGCATCTCCGATCGCCTCGACCGGCGGCAGAGCGTCGCTGCCGGCGCCTGGGACCGCCTCGCGTTCTGGCGCGGGCTGACGGCGTTCGCCAGCGTCGCCGCGATCGGCCTCGCCGTCCTGCTCGCGACGCCGCGAGCGGTCGCGCCGCCGGTCGTCGTCGTCCTGGCTGCTACCGGCGCCGCGGCGAGCGGCGTCTCGGCCGCGCCGATCGTTGCCAGCATCAGCGGCGACGGCACGACGCTCGTCACCCGGCCGCTCACTCCGGTCACGCTGAGCGCCGATCGATCGCTCGAGCTTTGGGCGGTGCCAGGGCAAGGCGCGCCGCGCTCGCTCGGCCTGCTACCGGGCGGCGGCGGCATCGTCGCCCTGCGCGGCAAGGCGTTGGCCGGCGCCGACACGCTGGCCGTGTCGGTAGAACCGGCAGGCGGGTCGCCGACCGGCGCCCCCACCGGCCCGATCGTCTACGCCGGGAAGTTCTCGCTGTAGGCGCGAACTTCCCGGCGTTGCCGGGTCAGGGCTGCTCCCTCCCCA
>JBDSLQ010000061.1:0-9077 GCA_039916285.1 Caldimonas sp. | reverse complement strand
GCGTAGCCGTCGCCGGCGAACAGGTTCTGGCCGCCCTTCCAGACCGACTGGTGCACGTGCATCCCGGAGCCGTTGTCGCCGACGATCGGCTTGGGCATGAAGGTCGCCGTCTTGCCGTACGAGTGGGCGACGTTCTGGATCACGTACTTCTGCAGCTGCAGCCAGTCGGCGCGCTGGACCAGCGTCGAGAACTTGGTGCCGATCTCCATCTGCGCCTGCGCGACCTCGTGGTGATGGACCTCGACCGGGATGCCGAGCGACTCGAGGATCAGGCACATCTCCGAGCGCATGTCCTGCATGGAATCGATCGGCGGCGTCGGGAAGTAGCCGCCCTTGACGGTGGGCCGGTAGCCGGAGTTGCCGTGCTCGTATTCCTTGGCCGAGTTCCACGACGCCTCTTCCGACTCGATCTTGCAGAAGCAGCCCGACATGTCGACCTGCCAGCGCACGCTGTCGAAGATGAAGAACTCGGGCTCGGGGCCGAAGTACGCCGCGTCGCCGAGACCGGAGGCCTTCATGTAGGCCTCGGCGCGCTTGGCGAGGGAGCGCGGATCGCGCTCGTAGGGCTTGCCGTCGCCAGGCTCGACGACGTCGCAGGTCAGGATCAGCGTCGGCTCTTCGTAGAAGGGATCGATGTTGGCGGTGTTCGGGTCTGGCATCAGCTGCATGTCGGACGCCTCGATGCCCTTCCAGCCGGCGATCGACGAGCCGTCGAAGGCGTGGCCGCCGGTGAACTTGTCCTCGTTGAACGCCGAGATCGGCACGGTGACGTGTTGCTCCTTGCCGCGGGTGTCGGTGAAGCGGAAGTCGACGAACTTGACTTCGCCCTCCTTCACCATGTTCATCACGTCGGCGACGGTCTTGGCCATCAATCAATCTCCCAGGCGGCTTTTGGATCGGGGTGGTGGGCGCGAATCGGGCACGCTTCGCACGGGAAGCCCCAAAATCGCGCATGGAATTTAGCAGAAAGCATGCCAGTGTCGGCCCGGGCGAAAACACCTCGGGTGAGCGAAGGCGCACCGGCAGAGCGCTCGCGGGGAAGCTATCGCACCAACTCGGGGCCGAGCTTGGAGCCGCCTTTCTTCAGGCCTGCGCGAAGCCGCCCGTAGGCGGCGCCTAGCAACCCTGCATCGCCTTTCACGCCGAGCTCGATGTGGCGGCCCCAGTCGGGGTGATCGACGCTCGGCAGGCTGAACACCTTGATGCCCGGGAATTCGCTCTCGATCGCTTCCATGAGCGGCGTCAGCGCCGCCTCCATGGCGCCGAAGACGATCACCGATCGCTCCCGCGTCGCGGGGGCAACGTGGAGGTGGCGAAAGCGCGTGTCCAGGACCCACTCGATCATCGGCCACGCCATCACCGGAAAACCGGGCACGAAGAAGACGCCGCCTGGGCCCGCGCGCATCGCGAAGCCGGCGATCTTGTTGTACGGGTTCGGGATGATCTCGGCGCCGGCCGGGAACATCGCCATGTTGAGCCGGTGTCGGTTGTCCTCGCGGTCGGGATCGAAGGTCGTGCCGTTCTCGCGCGCGACGTCCTTCATTCGTTCGATCACCAAGTCGCGCGCCTCCGGATGCAACAACAGCGGCACGCCAAGCGCGGCCGCGGCGCACTGGCGCGTGTAGTCGTCGGGCGTGGCGCCGATGCCGCCGCACGAGAAGACGAGATCGCCGCTCGCGAACGCATCCTGCAAGTCGGCAGTGATTCGCTTCGGGTCGTCGCCGACATAGCGTGCCCACGCCAGCGCCAGGCCGCGCGCGGCGAGCAGCTCGATCACCTTGGGCAGGTGCTTGTCGGCGCGCTTGCCGGAGAGGATCTCGTCGCCGACGATGAGAAGTCCGATGTTCATGAGGCGAAGTTTCGTGAAGAGTCGAGCGGCAATGCCAAGGCGGCGGCGTCCCCGGCGCCGCCGGTCGATGGCGCGGCGCCACGCATCCGCTCCAGGGCAGCGAGAAGGTAGTGCGCGAACCACAGCGAGGAAAAGGCGAACACCAGCGTGTAGAGCCAGATCGAAACCAGGATCAGCAACGGCGCGAGGACGAGCGCAAGCGCGCTCACCGCCCAGAGCAGCGACGGCGCGGCGCCCATCACGCCGCAGGCGATTCCCATGCCGAGCAGCGGCCAGCGCTCTGCGTCGAGCAGGCGCACGCGCTCGTCGCGGCTGGCGTGGACGGCGAGAACGTCGTAGGCGAAGACGCGATAGGTGAGCCAGCCCCAGATCAGCGGCGGCAGGATGAGCACGAGCGGCGGCACGAACCAGAAGGGAATGCTGAGGATGAGCGCGAGCAGGGCGATCAGCGTGCAGCCGAGCGAGATCGCGACGCTGCTCCAGAAGCTGCCACCGTGGCGTGCTTCGAGCTGCGCGAAGCGGCGCGCCGCGACCAGGCGCACGATCGCCGGCGTCATGAGCGTCGCCGCGACCAGCAGCGAAGCGACGACGAACACCGGCACGGCAAGGGCGACGACGACGAGCGGCACCAGCACGCTCGTCCAGCCGCCGGCGCCGATCGAGCGCAGCCAGCCGAACAGCGGCTCCAGCAGGGCGGAACCCTCGAGCGAGCTGCGCACGCCGACGAGCGCGGGCTCCCAGTAGAAGTAGCCGAGCGCGGCCGCCACGCCGCCGACGATCGCCAGCGGCAGAAGCGACAGCGCGATCACCTTCGGATGCAGGCAGTAGGCGGCCGCGCGCCAGAACGAATCGAACAGCTCGCGGCGCATCGGCGGCAGTGTACGAGGCGCGTTACAACGACGTCGCCGTGGCCCTGCTGCCAGGGGCGCCGCGCGGCCCTGTCAATTCGTCACGGTTTGGCCGAGGACGGCGCTCGCACGCGCCACAAGGCGTCATGCGCGGCCGGGCCGCTGCCTAGAATTTAGGCATGCCGTCACATACGCCGACCCTGCTCGTCGCTTTCGCGGTCGTTCTCGTGCTCGCCAGCGTCGCCTCGGTATCGGTCGGCCTCAAGCAACTGAGCCGTCGCGGTGCGCGCTGGTGGGTGGCCGCCAATGCCGTCTTCGCGGCTGCGCTGGTGCTGCAGGCGACCACCGACCCTGCCAGCATCGGCGCGCCGATCGCGGCCGCGCTTGCGCTGCAATGGCCGATGGTGATGCTCGGTGGCGTGCGCCGCTTCTATTCGCGCGGCGGAACCCGCATCTCGGAATGGGCCGACCGCACGGCAGTCGCCGTCGGTGTCGCCTTGACCGTGGCCGCCTGGGTCGAGCCGATAGATCTCGTCAGCTACGCGCAGGTCCAGTCGATGGCGGCGCTTTTCCTGACGTTGTACGCGGCCGGCGCCGTCGCTCGCCTGGAAGATTTCGCGACCAGCTCGACGTTGCGGACGCTGCGCCTGGGACTGGTCGCCGCGGCCATCGTCCAGCTGGCCTGGCTGGCGGTCGTCTTCGCCTACCTGTATCCCCTCATCGCCGTCGCCGACGCCGCGCTCGGCGCGATGCTGTCGACGGCGGTCATGGCCCTGTTGATGACCCAGCTCTCGCTGGTCATGAACCACGAGCGTCGCATCGCCCACCTGCTCGCATCGCAACGCAAGCTCCGCCATCTCGTCGACGTCGACACCCTGACGCGGCTGCCCAACCGGCGCCATTTCCACGAGCTCGCCGAACGCGCTGTCGAAGCGGCGCGCGACGCCGCGACGCTGATCGTCTTCGATGTCGACCAGATGCAGCGCGTCAACGAACTGCTCGGCCACCCCACCGGCGACGAGGCGCTGCGCCAGATCGGCACCGCGCTGCGCGAAACGCTGCGCCGGCGCGACGTCGCCGGCCGTCTCGGCGGCGACGAGTTCGCGGTCGTCCTGCCGCGCACGCGCCTGGCCGACTCGGCCATCGTCGTTTCGCGAATCGTCTCGCGCCTCGACGACCGCCAGGTCGCGCCGCGCATCACCCGCGTCAGCCTCAACGTGGGATCGGTGCAGATGATCGCGAACGAGACGATCGGCGAAGCGCTGCGCCGCGCCGAGACTGCAATGATCGCCAAGCGCGACGAAACGCGACGTGGCGAGACGATGCCGGCACCGCGCGAGGCCTCGGCCCCGCCCGCCGCCGAGACGGAGGAAGACGACTCCGAGGATCTGGCGCCGACCCCGTCGGCGCTGATGAGCCTGATCCCGGTCGGCGAAGCGAGCGTCAAGCTGAGGTAATCAGGCGCGGTCGCTGCCGGCAGCGGCCGGTGCGCTCGTGTCGAGGTCGCGAAGCAGCGTCGACAATGGCGGCGTCGTATGCCCGACCTGCCGCTCCCCACCCTGCTCGCGGCCGCCCTGGCCGTCACCCTCGCCTACATCGTTTTCGGCCTCACCGGCTTCGGCGCCGCGATCGTCGGCGTGCCCCTGCTCGCGCACGTCGTTCCGATCCGGTTCGCGGTGCCGATGATGCTGGTCTTCGACCTCTGCGCCGGCCTCCTGCTCGGCCTGAAAAGCCGGCGCGACGTCGACCGCGGCGAGCTGTTGCGCCTCGCGCCTTTCGTCGCGATCGGCATGATGCTCGGCGTCACGGTTCTGGTACGCGCTCCCGAACGCTGGCTGCTCGGCGTGCTCGGCGCGTTCGTCTTCCTCTATGCCTGCTGGAGCCTCTTCGGCCGGGCCGCGCCGCGGCCGATCTCCGCGCGATGGGCCGTGCCGGCGGGAATGGCGGGCGGCGTCTTCACCGCCCTCTACGGCAGCGGCGGCCCGATCTACACCCTCTACCTGGCGCGCCGCCTGCGCGACGCGATCCGCCTGCGCGCAAGCATCGCCGTGCTGATCTTCTTCACCGCCTGGGCTCGGCTCGCGCTCTTCTCGGCCACCGGCCTGATGGGGCAACCGTCGCTGCTCGGCCTTGCGTTCTTCCTCCTGCCGTGCGCCGTCGCCGGCTACTTCATCGGCAGCCACCTGCACCGGCGCCTCGCACCGCAGCACGCGGCGCGGGCGATCTGGATCCTGCTGCTGGCAAGCGGCGCATCGCTGGTCTGGCGCGCGACGGGCCTGCCGTGACGCCGGCGCGGCGTCGATGCCCGCGCGAGCCCGACACCGTCAACGCAGCGAGATCACCGGCCACGCCCGGCGCGCCGCTTCCGCGCGCAGGTGGTCGTCGGGATCCACGACGATCGGCGTGCCGACCGCGTCGAGAAGCGCAAGGTCGTTGATCGAGTCGCTGTAGAGCGTCGCCGAGGCCAGGCTCGCCAGGCTCTGCCCTTCGGCCGAGAGCCAAGTTGCCAGCCGGGCGACCTTGCCTTCGCGCATGTTGACGATGCCGGTCGTTCGCCCGCTGAACTCGCCTCCCGGAGCGACCTCGAGCTCGGTGGCGATCAGCTCGTCGATGCCGAGGCGCGCCGCGATTGGTGCGGTGAGAAAACGATTCGTCGCCGTCGTCAGCACGAGCCGGTCGCCGGCGCTGCGGTGGCGCGCCACCAGCTCGAACGCCGCGGCGCCGAGCTTCGGCGCGATCGTCGCGGCGATGAAGCGCGCCCTCAGCGGCGCCCACTGGGCCGGCGAGCGGCCGGCCAGGGTCGCCGCGTAGAAGGCCGCGAACTCGATCGCGGCGATGGCGCCGGCCTCGTAGCGCGAGGCGACTTCGCGGTTGGCGGCAGCGAAGGTTGCGCGGTCGAGAACGCCGGCGTCGATCAGGAACTCGCACCAGAGGACGTCGGTATCGCCCGCGAGCAGCGTGCCGTCGAGGTCGAACAGCGCCAGCTTCCGCGCCGCTGACCGGGCCGCGCCGTCGTCGCTCAAGCCGAGCGCAGGTGCCAGGCGCGCGGCCGCGTGAACGCCTGGATGCCGTAGCGCGACAGGGTGACGCCGACCCCCGAGTCGCCGTGGCCCGACCACGGCAGGCGCGGGCTGACCCGGTCGCAGCAGTTCCAGTACACGCTGCCGGCGTTGACGCGCGCGAGCAGGCTCCTGGCGCGCGCCTCGTCGCGCGTGTACACGCCCGCCGTCAGGCCGTAGCGCGTGTCGTTCATGAGCGCGAGCGCTTCTTCGTCGCCGGCCACCTTCTGGATGCCGATGATCGGCCCGAAGCTCTCGTCGCGCATCACCGCCATGGTGTGATCGACGTCGGCGAGGACGGTCGGCTCGAACCAGTTGCCCGCGCGGGCGACGCGCTTGCCGCCGGCGCGCAGGCTCGCGCCCTTGGCGACGGCGTCGGCGACCTGCGCTTCGAGCACGGCGAGCTGCGGCGCGCGCGTCAGCGGCCCGATGGAAGTGCCGTCGGCGAGCGGGTCGCCGGCCTGCAGGCCCTTTACCGTCGCGACGAAGTGATCGACGAAGGCGTCGTGAATCTTCTCGTGGACATAGATGCGCTCGACCGAACAGCAGCTCTGGCCGGTGTTGTACATCGCGCCGTCGGCGAGCGACTCGGCGGCGGCCTTCGGATCGGAATCCTCGGCGACGTAGGTGGGATCCTTGCCGCCGAGCTCGAGCTGCAGGCGCACCATCCGCGGTCCCATCGCGGCGGCGATCCTCGCGCCGGTCGCGACAGAGCCGGTGAAGAAGACGCCGTCGATGCGCTGCTCGAGCAGCGCCGCGCCGACGTCGCCGGCGCCGACGACGGTGATGAAGACATCCGCGGGGATGCCGGCGCCGTGCAGCAGCCGATCGATGTGCAGGCCGGTCAGGGTCGCGAACTCGGACGGCTTGTAGAGCACCGCGTTGCCGGTCAGGAGCGCCGGCACGAAGACGTTGCCGCCGACGAAATACGGGTAGTTCCAGGCCGAGATGTTGGCGACGACGCCGAGCGGGTCGTGGCCGATGCGCTCGGTCATTCCGCCCTCGGCGAACACGGTCTCTTCCCGTGTCGCCGCCTCGACCTCGGCGAGGAAGAAGTCGATTCGGCCGAGAAAGCCGTTCAGCTCGTTGCGCGACTGCGCCAGCGGCTTGCCGACTTCCTGGCTCAGCGTCCTGGCGAGCGCCTCGAGCTCGGTCGAGACGGCGAGGCGAAAGCGGGCGATCGAGATCGCCCGCTTGGCGAGCGGCGTCGCCTGCCACGCCGGCTGAGCCCTGCGCGCGCGCCCGGCCTTGGCGGCAACGCTCGCGGCGTCGTCGGCGGGGACTTCGGCGAGCAGCGAGCCGTCCGCCGGGTTTGCGATGTTCAAGGTCTTCATGCGGTCCTGGCGGCGCGCGCCGCGGCGAGAAAGTCGGCGAGGAGCGGCGCGTCGTCGAGCGTTCCTTCGCCGCGGCGATGGAATTCCGGATGCCACTGCACAGCGGCCATGAAGGGGGCGCCAGGGCGACGGATCGCCTCGATCATGCCGTCGGCCGGGCAACGCGCCTCGACGACGAAGCCGGGCGCGAGGTCCTTCACGGCCTGGTGGTGAACGCTGTTGACAACGGGCCCAGCGACGCCCTCGAAGATCTCGGCGAGCCGCGACCCCGCCACGAACTCGACCGGGTGCACGTTGCGGTCGTAGATCTCGGCGTTGCGGTGAGCGAGTGCTTCGGGGCGCTGCGTGCCGATGTCCTGCAACAGGGTGCCGCCGAAGGCGACATTCATCAGCTGCAGGCCGCGACAGACCCCGAGCACGGGCTTGCCGCGCTCGGCAAAGGCGCCGAGCAGGCCGCGCTCGTAGTCGTCGCGGACACGGTCGCCGCTCCACTTCGGCAGCAGCGGCGTCTCGCCGTAGCTCGTCGGCGAGACGTCGGAACCGCCTTCGAGGACGAGCGCGTCGAGCCAGTCGGCGTAATCGGCGAGCGCTGCGTCGCCCTTCCGCGTGTCGCCGTCCGGGCTCGGGATCATCACCGCGATCGCGCCGCTCGACATCACCCAGTGGGCGATCGACTGCTCGACGTACTGCAGCGTCTTTCCGGTGAAGATCGGCCGTGTCGGGTCGGCGTGGAAGAAGCACGCCGAGATGCCGACCTTGATTCGATCCTTCGGCATCACATCGCGGCAACGAACAGCCGCTCGAAGTCGGTCGCCGTCACCGGCTGCGGATTGGTCTGGTGGCAGATGTCGGCGACGGCGATCTCGACCAGGCGGGGGACCTGTTCGCGCTTGACGCCGACCGCCGACAAGTTCGGCGCGATGCCGATCGTCCGCTTGAGCTCCCGCAGCCAGGCCAGGAAGCCCTCGGCACTGCCCTTCGCGCCGACGACGTGGGCGAGCTCCTCGAACTTTTGCGGTGCGGCGGAGACATTCCAGGCGAGCACGGTGTCGATCATCAGCGCATTGGCCAGGCCGTGATGCAGGTCGCAGACCGTGCCGAGCGCGTGCGCGCAGGAGTGGACGGCGCCGAGGTCCTTCTGGAACGCGATCGCGCCCATCATCGAGCTCATCATCATGTCGGCGCGCGCCTGCAGGTTGCCGGGCTCGCGCACTGCCGTGACGAGCGATCGCGCGGCGATCCGCGTGCCCTCGAGAGCGATGCCGTCGCAGAGCGGGTGGTACGCCGGCGACAGGTAGCTCTCGACGTTGTGCGTCAGCGCGTCCATGCCGGTCGCCGCGGTCACCGCCGGCGGCAGGCCGAGCGTCAGCTCGGGATCGGCGAAGACCACCTTGGCGAGAATGTGGGCCGAGAAGACGATGCGCTTGATGTGGGTGTCGTCCTCGCTGATCACGGCGCTGCGGCCGACCTCGCTGCCGGTTCCCGACGTGGTCGGCAAGGCGACGAACCACGGCACGTCGGCGCCGATCGCGCGCACCTGCGGATGGTCGTAGGCGTATTCGAGCGCAGCGCCGCCGCCCTGGGCGATCACGCCGACGATCTTGGCGACGTCGAGCGCGGCCCCGCCGCCGACGCCGACGACGCAGTCGGCGCGATGCGCGCGATAGGCGTCGGCGCCCGCCATCGCCTGGCTCGCGGTCGGATTGCCGAACACGCCGCCGAAGACGGCGACATCGAGGCCGGCGCCGGCGAGGTCGCTGCGCAGCTCGGCGATCAGCGGCAGCGCCGCCAGGCCCTTGTCGGTGACGACGAGCGGACGCTTCAGGCCGCGCTTGCCGAGGTGCGCGCCGACGAGCTTCCTCGCGCCGGGACCGAAGTGGATCGTCGTCGGAAAGGAGAACTTGGTGATGGCCATTCAGATGATCTCGAAGTAGCGCTTCAATTCCCAGTCGGTGACGCCGTCGAGCCACTGGCGCCATTCCCAGTC
>JBDSLQ010000060.1:0-7986 GCA_039916285.1 Caldimonas sp. | reverse complement strand
GCCGCTCGCTCGTCATCCATCCGGCGTCGACGACGCATTTCCGAATGGACGACGCGGCGCTCGCCAAGGCCGGCATCGGCCCGGGGACGATTCGCCTGTCGATCGGACTGGAGGATGCCGACGACCTGATCGACGACCTCAAGCGGGCGCTGAAGGCGGCGTCGCGAGCGAAGGGCGCAGCGGCGTGAAGCTGCAGGTCGCCGTCGCCGGCGGACTGGCGCACGAGGCGTACGCCTATACAGGCGGCAAGCCGTTCGACCCGAACCCGCCGTGCGTCGTCTTCGTCCACGGCGCGCTCCACGACCACAGCATCTGGACGCTGCTCGCCAGGTGGTATGCCAACCATGGTTATGGCGTTCTTGCGCCCGACCTCCCCGGCCACTCGAACCGTGGCGACGGCACGCCGCTGGCAACCGTCGAGGCGATCGCCGATTGGCTGAACGCCCTGCTCGATGCCGCGAACGTCGCCTCCGCGGCGATCGTCGGGTTGAGCATGGGCTCGCTCGTGGCGCTCGAGGCGGCGGCGCGGCGACCCGAGCGCACGCGCCACCTCGTCATGATGGGCACGGCATATCCGATGACGGTGTCGCCGGCGCTGCTCGACGCGGCGCGGCGCGATCCGCTCGCCGCGATCGACAGCGTCAACGCCTTCTCGCATTCGACGATCGCCGCCAAGCCGGCGTTTCCCGGGCCCGGATCGTGGCTGCACGGGGGCAACCGCGTCCTCATGCGCCGGCTGCAGGCGGCACGCGACGACACCAACCTCTTCGTCACCGACTTCGAGGCCTGCAACCGCTACCGGGGCGCGCTCGAAGCGGCGACACGCGTCCGCTGCCCGGCGACCGTGATCGTCGGCAAGAGCGACCAGATGACGCTGCCGGCGCAGGCGATCGATCTCGCCGCCGCGCTGAAGGCGCGCGTGGTGACCCTGCCGTCGGGCCACTCGCTGACCAGCGAGGTGCCGGATCTGCTTCTCGGCGCGCTGATCGAAGCCCTGCCGCGTCGCTGAGCCGCCGTGTCTCGCGCCGACCCGAGCGAGAGCCGATTCCCGCTCGGTCTTGTCGTCTGGGGCGCGATCGGGATCGCGCTCAACGTCGGCCTGGCCCGCTTCACCTACGGCGTCATGCTTCCGGCGATCCGGCGCGACCTCGACCTCGGCTACCTCGGCAGCGGCAACCTGAACGGCGTCCACCTGACCGGCTATCTGATCGGCACGCTGGCGGCGCCCTGGCTCATCGCGCGCACCGGGACGGCGCGGCTCTCGCGATGGGCGCACTTGCTCGTCGCCGCCGGCGCGTTGACATGCGCGCTGGCCCCCGAGTCGCGCGCGCTCGGATCGGCCGTGCTCGGCATCGGCCGCTTCGCGACCGGCCTCGGCGCCGGCGCCGGCATCGTCGCCATCCTGGTGCTCGTGTTCAACGCCGTTCCGGCGACCCTGCGCTCGGCAACCAGCGCCGCTGTCTGGGCGGGGATGGGCGTCGCCATCGTCGCCAGCGGCTTCGCGGTGCCGCTCCTCCTCGGCCCGGCGATCGGCTGGCGTCTGGCGTTCGCGTTCTCGGCCCTTCTGGCGCTCGCCTTCGCCTTCGGCTTCCCACCGAAGACCGGCCGGCACGAAGCGCCGGCACCGGCGCTGGGTGGCGATGGCATCCGCTTTTCCTCACGCCGCTTGCTGGGCGCGGGCTGGCTATTCCTGGTCGCGGCGTACTTGCTGTTCGGGATTGCCTACGTCGGCTATTCGACCTTCGCCGGCGCGCAGCTGGCGGCGATGAAGGCCCCAACCCACCTCGTCGGCGCGACCTGGATTGGCTTCGGAGTCACATCCATGGTCGGCGCCGCGCTGACGGTGCCAATTGCCGGCTCGCCACACACGCGGCGATTTGCCCTCGTCGCCGCCCTTGCGTCGGGCGCCGCCGGCGCCCTGGTCGCGGCGCTCGACACCGGCGCGGCAGCGTTCGTCGGCGCACTGCTTGTCGGTCTCGGCCTGGCGGCGACGCCGACGTTCGTCACCGCGTTCGCACGCGAGCGCTGCACGGCCGACGAATACCCGCGCGTCTTCAGCTACGCGAGCGCGGCGCTGGGCATCGGCCAGCTGATCGGTCCGATCGCCAGCGGTGCGCTCGCCGACCGCTTCGGCACGGTCGCGGTTCCCGTGTTCGCGGCGATCGCGTACGGTATCGCGGCGTCTCTGGCGATCGCGGATGGGGTGCTCACGCGGCGCTCGAAGTAGCGAGCCGGCAACCCGGCGGCGGGCGAGGCCCGGGGGATTAATTTCCACCCTCATGTCGATCACGGCGCGCCGGGTTCGACTGACGCTCACAGAGCCGTCCTCCGTTTTCCGAGTCTGACCATGCCGATCAATACCATGCGACCTCATTGCGTGCCTTGGACCACTCCAGAGCGGATCTACCGTGAGTTCCTCGATGCCGATGCATGGCGAAATGGCTCCCGCCGTTCGGGTTCACGTGCGAGGCTGTCCCTCTTTCCGCACGTCGTCAGGCTGATAACCATGCTCGCAACCCCGAGCCGGTCGATGCACTTGAGGCTGCTGGGGTGGCGCAAGCGCATGTTCGATCGACCGCCCGTGCGGTGCGTGGACAAGGCGATGTTGGACTATCTGCGCTGCCAGCGTCGGACGGTGCCGCATTTCGGTTGATCGAAGGCTAATGGCCGCGGCGTCGCAGCAACCAGGACCAAGCTCGCCTCCAATGTGAACTCGCCGCGTTCGAGCCGCTCCTCCAGCGCCGCGGCAGCGACGCATTCGAAGCGCGCGACCTCGCCGTCGCGATTGACCGGCTCGACCTCCGCGGGAACCCTCGCGATGTAGACGTCGATGTGCTCGACCTGATAGCCCTCGGCGACCGGGCGGCGAAACATGATCCGCTCGCCGCGACGAAGGTCGAGCAGCGTCGCGACGTCGAGGCCGGCTTCCTCCCAAGTCTCGCGTGCGAGCGCGCGCTCGACCGTCTCGCCGGCGGCCACCTGCCCGCCCATCGTCGTGTCCCACAGGCCCGGGTCGGTGGCCTTGTCGTGGGCACGCTGCTGCACCCACATTCGCTGGCCGTCGAAGGTGAAGGCGACGAGGTGCACGGCGTAGGTCGTCAAGCCGAGAACGCGAACGACGCTGCGCTCGACCTCGGCGATCGCGCGCTCGTCCTGATCGACGACCGCCAGCAGCTCGTCGCGCCAGCGCCCCGCCAGGCCAGCGTCGCGCAGCCATGCGGCGATCGCCGCCAGCGAAGGCGTGGCCGGCGCGTCGACCTGCCAGCCTTCGTCCGCGCGGCGGATCGGCAGTCCGGCGTTCGCAACGCGCTCGGCCGTGTTCCCCTCGATCGAGCCCACGAGCAGCGAGCGCCCGTCGACGTCAAGATGGAGGGACTCACGCGGGCGCAGCGGCGGCAGGTCCGCAGCCTTGCGCGCACGCGCCAGCCAGTCGTTGCCGCCGCGTTCGCTCACTCGCCCTTTCCGTTCAGCAGCGCGAGCAGGCCCGCCTCATCGAGGACAGCGATAGCAAGCGCCTGCGCCTTGTCGAGTTTGGAGCCCGCCTCGACGCCGGCGACCACCCAGTCGGTCTTCCTCGAGACGGACCCCGCGACCTTGCCGCCGAGCGATTCGATCATCTCCTTGGCCTCCTCGCGCGACAGCGTCGGCAGCGTGCCGGTGATGACGAAGGTCTTGCCGGCAAGCGCCAGCGGCACCGCCTCGGCCACGCCTTCGCTTTCCGGCCACTCGAAGCCCGACCGCAGAAGCGCATCGATGACGGACTGGTTGTGCGGCTCGGCGAAGAAGGCATGGATGCTCGCCGCAACGATCGGGCCGACGTCGGCCACCTCGAGCAGCTGCGCCAGATCGGCGCGGCGCAGACGCTCGATGTTGCCGAAGTGTCGCGCCAGGTCCTTGGCCGTCGTCTCGCCGACGTGGCGGATGCCGAGGCCGTAGAGAAAGCGCGCCAGCGTCGTTTTCCTGCTCGCCTCGATGTTGGCGATCAGGTTGGCGGCACTCTTGTCGGCCATGCGCTCGAGCGCCTCGACCTTGTCCTTGGTGAGCGCGTAGACGTCGGGCAGCGAATCGACCAAACCGGTGTCGACGAGCTGGTCGACGATCTTCTCGCCGAGCCCTTCGATGTCAAGCGCACGCCGGCCCGCAAAGTGCAGGATCGCGAACTTGCGCTGCGCGGCACAGAAGAGTCCACCCTCGCAGCGATGATCGACGCCGCCCTTCTCGCGCGCGACGGCGCTGCCGCACACCGGGCACGCCGCCGGCATGCGGAAGTTGGCAACGTAGGTCCTGCGCGTCTTCTCGACACGGCCCACCACCTCGGGGATCACGTCGCCGGCGCGGCGGACGATCACGTCGTCGCCGACGCGAACGCCCTTTCGGCGCACCTCGAACAGGTTGTGCAGCGTCGCGTTCGAGACCGTCGTGCCGCCCACGAACACCGGCTCGAGCTTGGCCACCGGCGTGAGCTTGCCGGTGCGGCCGACCTGGATGTCGATGTCGTTGAGACGCGTCGTCTTTTCCTGCGCGGGGTACTTTTGCGCCACCGCCCAGCGCGGCTCGCGCGACTTGAAGCCGAGCCTGTCCTGCAGCGCGCGCGAGTCGACCTTGTAGACCACGCCGTCGATTTCATAGGGGAGCCTGTCGCGTTGCGCGGCCACGGCCGCGTGGAACTTCACGAGTCCGGCTGCGCCCTCGACGCGTGCATGCATCGGGCTCGCCGGCAGGCCGATCGCATCGAGCGCGTCGAGCAACGCGGTCTGGGTCGGCGGAACGGTCCAGCCCTGCACCTCGCCGAGCCCGTAGGCGAAAAAGCTGAGCGGCCTCCTGGCGGCGTTCCTCGCATCGAGCTGGCGGACGACGCCGGCGGCGGCGTTGCGCGGGTTGACGAAGACCTTCTCGTTCTTCGCACCCCCTTCGATGAGCTTTCGCTGCCGCTCGTTCAAAGCCGCGAAGTCGTCGAGCCGCATGAAGACCTCGCCGCGCACTTCCAGCACCGGCGCGGTCACGCCCTTGAGTTGCTTCGGAACGGCCCCGATCGTCCGCACCGTGTGAGTCACCTCCTCGCCGGTCTCGCCGTCGCCGCGCGTCGCCGCCTGGACGAGCGCGCCCTTCTCGTAGCGCAGGTTGATCGCCAGGCCGTCGAACTTCATCTCGGCGGCGTAGGCGACCGGCGCATCGTCAGTCGAGAGGGCGAGGGCCTTGCGAATGCGGGCGTCGAACTTTTCGGCACCGGCGGCGCTCGTGTCGGTCTCGGTGTTGATCGAGAGCATCGGCACCGCATGACGCACCGGCACGAGCCCTTCCAAGACGGCGCCGATAACGCGCTGCGTCGGCGAGTCGGACGTCACCAGCGCCGGGTGCGCGGCCTCGATCGCCTGCAGCTCCTGGAACAGCGCGTCGTAGTCGGCATCGGGAATCCTCGGCGCGTCGAGCACATAGTAGGCGTGCGCCTCGCGTTCTATTTGCTCTCGCAACGACGCCGCGCGCGCGGCCGGGTCTTTCGCCCTGCCCTTGCCCTCAGGCGCCGGCGAGCGCACGCGTCAACTCCCCGGACGGCCGCTCGCTGCACCCGCTCGCGTTCTGGCCCGACCAGAGCGGCGAGAAGTCGCCGCTGCCGAGTGCCTCGGCGGCGGCGCGCAGGGGCGCGATCGCCGCGGTCGCGAGCGGAAACGCCGGCGCGCTGCGATCGTCGACTTCGCGCATCAGGCGGTTGACGATGCCGCGCGCGGGCCGGCCGGTAATGAGCCGCGTCAGCGCCGTATGCTGCGCCGCGCCGCTCATCAACGCCGCACGGTGGATCCGTGTCGTCGTCGCCTCGGGGCAGCACATGTACGCGGTCCCGACCTGGACCATCGCCGCGCCGAGGGCGAACGCCGCCTCGACGCCGGCGCGGTCGGCGATGCCGCCGGCGGCGATCACTGGAACGCGGACCGCGCGAACGATCTGCGGCAGCAACGCGAAGGTGCCACATTGCAGGCTCAGGTCATCGTCGAGGAAGTGGCCGCGATGGCCGCCCGCCTCGAGCCCTTGCGCGATCACCGCATCCACGCCGCGCGCCTCGAGCCAGCGCGCCTCGGCGACGGTCGTGGCGCTGGAAAGAATCCGCGCGCCGCTGGCACGAACGCGATCGAGCAGTTCGGCGTCGGGCAGGCCGTAGTGGAAGCTGACGACGGCAGGGCGAAGCTCCTCGACGATGGCGGCGCTGGCGGCGTCGAACGGAAAGCGGCCGCCGCCGGCCGGAACCTTGTCGATGTCGATGCCCAGCTCGCGGTAGTACGGCGCCAGCGCCTGCCGCCACGCCGTCTCGCGCGCTGCATCGGCGACCGGCGGCCGATGGCAGAAGAAGTTGAGGTTGAACGGCGCACCGGTGTGCGACCGGACCGTCGCGATCTCGCGCCGGATCGCCGCCGCGTCGAGCATCGCGCACGGCAGCGAGCCGAGGCCGCCGGCAGCGCAGACGGCGATCGCGAGCGCGCCGTCCTGAACGCCGGCCATCGGCGCCTGGATGATCGGCAGCAGGACGCCGAGTCGTTGCGCGAGGTCGTTCATCTCGACTCCTTTCGCGTCTCGCAAGCTCAGCTGAACAGGCGCCGCGCCGACGCCGATCCGGCAGCGAGGCCGCGCGCCTCGAGCGCCGTGTAGAGCGCGCCGAGCTCGGCGCCGATCGCCTCGAAGCCAGCGCTGCTGAGCGGGCGGCCGTCGTCGTCGACGATGGCGGCGTCCATGCCGACGGCGAGCGCCTGCGCCGCCGCCTGCCACGCCTTGAACGGCTCGACCGACGCGTCGGTCTGCGGCACATCGAAGGCAAGGGTCACGTCGCGCACGGCGGCGCGGTCGGGCTCGTCGGCGAGCGCGGCCTGCGAGTCGTAGGTGAGCGTGAGGACGGGGGGCGCGCCCTCCTCGGTCGACGGGTAGACGAGCCGGCCCGGCACGACGCCCGGAACGAAGCCGTGCCGGCGCGCGTGCTGCTGGATGTAGCCGACGCTCCACGCCGCGCCGCGCGCGTGCAGGTGCACCGCGAGCTGCGCGTCGTGCCGGCTCGCGAAGGCGTCGAGCTCGCGCGCGCGCGCCATCACGTCGAGCATGTCGGGCGGGTCCATGCTGGCGCCGATCGCTTCGGCGAACGACTGCAGGCGCTGCACGAACTCGGAATACTCGATCTCGTTGAGCGCGCCGGTCCGGCTGGCGAGCTGCACGCCGGCCTGCAATTCGCCGTAGCGGCGGCCGGCGCCCGGCGCGTCCCACGCGCCGCTCTCGCTGTCGAGGCCTTCGACGAACACCAGCTTGCTGCCGACATGGCGCTTCGACGGCAGGTGGGCGAGGACGATGTCGCCGGCGATCGGCGCCTCGACGGCGATCGTCGCGCAGGCGTCGATGAGGGCATCGAGCTGGAGAGGCAGGCGTTTGGACACGCGCCGCGCCGACGCCAGAGGGTCATCGCCGGCGACTGCGTCGTCCATATCGGCATGCGCCGAACCGTCCCCCTCGCGCGGCGCCGAGGCGCTCGGCTCCTCGCGCGGGCCCGGCGTTGCGCGCTTCGGGCCGGCCCGGCGAGCCTGCCACGCGCCGTGGGCGATCACGCCGGCCAGAACGATGCCGCCGAGCGATGCCAAGGCGACGGTGAGGCTGTTCAAGCCGCTTCGGCCAGGCGCATCGCGCCGGGCATGTCGACCGTGACGACGCGCGACACGCCCTGCTCCTGCATGGTCACGCCGATCAACTGCTCGGCCATCTCCATGGCGATGCGGTTGTGGCTGATGAAGAGAAACTGGGTCGCCTTCGACATCTCGGTGACGAGCCTGGCGTAACGCTCGGTGTTGGCGTCGTCGAGCGGCGCGTCGACCTCGTCGAGCAGGCAGAAGGGCGCCGGGTTGAGCTGGAAGATCGCGAACACGAGGGCGATCGCCGCCAGCGCCTTCTCGCCGCCCGAGAGCAGGTGGATCGAGCTGTTCTTCTTGCCAGGCGGCTGCGCCATCACCTGCACGCCGG
>JBDSLQ010000059.1:0-5337 GCA_039916285.1 Caldimonas sp. | reverse complement strand
TCTTGCTGCGCCGTGCTCGGCCGCGCTTCGGATGGCGGGCTCTCGAACGGAACGGGGTCCACGCCCGGGCATGACGGACGGCTCTCGCCGAGGCGGATGGCGAAAAGCCTTCCAGTATAGCCCGTGGTCGATCTGCCTGACGGGACACTGCCCACGTCGGTGGTACACGCTCCCTAGACGAAGTGTCTATATTTCGGGTTAACCCTAGGGTTCGCCACCATGTCACTCCTGCATACCTCTCCGCCCGAAGATCGCCACCCCGCCGACGCCGACGGTGTCTCGGCTGGCCCCGCACATGAGCCGGCGCGTTCCGGCCGCGCCTGGGTGCCGATCCGCTCGCTCGGCCCGCGCCATCGCGAACGGATTGCCGCCCACCTGGCAGCGCTCGACGGTCAATCGCGCTATCTCCGCTTCGGCTATGCCGCCAGCGACGCGCAGATCAACCGCTACGTCGACACCCTCGACTTCGAGCACGACGAGGTGTTCGGCATCTTCAATCGGCGCCTCGAGCTGATCGCCCTCGCTCACCTCGCGCACCGCGACGCGGATGCTCTCCGCGGCCGGGAGGCGGCCTCCGAGTTCGGCGTCTCCGTGCTGACAAAGGCGCGCCGGCGCGGGTTCGGGCGGCGCCTGTTCGAGCACGCCATGCTGCATGCCCGCAACCGCCACGTGCAGACGATGTTCATCCACGCGCTGAGCGAGAACACGGCGATGCTTAAGCTGGCGCGAAGCGCCGGCGCAACGGTCGAGCGCGACGGCTCCGAGTCCGAGGCTTGGCTGAAGCTGCCTCCGGACTCCCTCGCCTCGCACTTCGATGAGCTGTTCGGCGAGCGAGCCGCTGAGATCGACTATCGGTTGAAGTTCCATAGCCATCGCCTGCAGCTTCGCGAGCCGGAGTACCACGCCGACGCCGGAGAGACCGCCCACGCATCGGTTCAGGACGACTCGTAGCCGCTCGTCGGGTTCCCCGAGTCTCAGCCTCTGCCAGTCGAAAGAGGGGTGGCCCAGGCGCCGCGGTCGCCGCTAATATCACCCCTTCGCCTGGCACGTGGGCCGGGAGTCCTTGCGCTTTGGATTGGACGGCTCTTGATGGAAAGGCTTCCGTGGATCGCAGCGATGCTGGCGCTCTCGCTGCTCGCGGTCGTCGTCATCGTCGGGATCTGGATCCTGCGCCGGCCGCGCCGCCCGCCGCCGCTGCCGACCGAATGGTCCCTGTCGGCGCGCCCGGTGTTCTCGACCGATGAGCGCCGGGTCTACAAGCTGTTGAGAGAGGCGCTGCCGCACCACATCGTCCTCTCGAAGCTGCCTCTGGTTCGCTTCTCGCAGCCGAGCGACCCGTCCGAAGTCCGCTTCTGGTACGACCTGCTGGGCGCCATCAATGTCACGTTCGCGGTCTGCAGCGCCAACGGCCGAGTCCTCGCCGCGATCGACCTCGACACCGACCGCGGCAATTCGCGGCGCATCCTGCAAATCAAGCAATCGGTGCTCGGCGCCTGCCGGATCCGCTACCTGCGCTGCCCGGTCGACAACCTGCCGACTGCGGCCGAGCTGCAGCTTCTCGTGCCGAGCAGCACGGCTGCGACGGCGCGCGGGCCCCAGCCCGGCATCGTGCCGCCGCGCGACATCGACGAAGCGCGCGACTCGCTCGCCAGCACCGTCGCGTCGCGACGCGCTCAGCGCAGTGCCCTCTGGCAGGATTCGTCGGTGTTCCAGGATTCCTTCTTCGCGCCGGACAGCCGCACCGACACCCTGGGCAACGGCGAATTCGCGTCGCTGTCGTTCGCGAACCCGCGCATGTCGCCGGGGCGAAGCGCGAACGGACACGACCCAACGCTCGGGCTCGTCGACCGCAATGGCAAGGCCGGCAACCCAGTCGACGAGACGGACGAGACCGCTGGCGTCGTCGTCGACGCGCTGGCGACGCCGTTGACGTCGCGCTCGCATCACTAGCCGAGCGCGCCGGCCGGTGCCGGCAATCGCCGATGGGCGCTGATCCTTCCGAAACCGGTGCCGGCGGCCCCGCCCCGTACACCGATCTGAGCCCGGGCGGCGTCCTCGATGCGCTCGATGCCGTCGGCCTGCAAGGCGATGGCCGGCTGATCCAGCTGAACTCGTACGAGAACCGCGTCTTCCAGGTCTTTCTCGAAGGCGGCCGCGTCGTCGTCGCCAAGTTCTACCGGCCGGGCCGATGGAGCGACGAACAGATCCTCGAGGAGCATCGCTTCGCGGCCGAGCTCGTCACCGGCGAGATCCCGGTCGCCGCACCGATCGCGCTGCAGCTCGACGCGCGCTCGCCGCATGCCGCTGCGGTCGCGAGTGCCGGCGCCACGCTGGTGAGCCTGACCACCGACGCCGGCGCCGTCTACCGGTTCGGCGTCACGGAGCGGCTCGCCGGACGCGCACCCGAGCTCGAGGACAGTGAGGTGCGGCGTTGGCTCGGCCGCTTCATCGGCCGGATCCATGCCATCGGCGCGACCAGGCCCTTCAGCCACCGCATGACGCTCGACGTCGCGAGCTACGGCGAGGCGAGCCGCGATTTCCTGCTGGCGAACCACCTCGTCTCCGACGACGTCGCCGGGCGCTGGCGGCTTCTCGCCGAGCAGGCGCTCTCGGCCTGTCGCGACGCCTTCGCCGCCATCCCGGCGCGCCAGCTGCGCCTGCACGGCGACTGCCATCCCGGCAACATCCTCTGGAGCGATTCGGGACCGCACTTCGTCGACCTCGACGACGCCGTCACCGGCCCGGCGGTCCAAGACCTCTGGATGCTCCTCTCCGGCGATCGCGCCGCGATGACGCGCCAGCTCCTCGATTTGCTCGAGGGATACGAAGCATTCATGGACTTCGACTGGCACGAGCTGCGCCTGCTCGAGCCGCTGCGCACGCTGCGAATGCTCCACCACAGCGCGTGGATCGCGCGGCGCTGGAGCGACCCGACCTTTCCGATCAACTTCCCGTGGTTCGCGAGCCCTGCGTACTGGGCCGATCAGTGCACTCGCCTCGCCGAGCAGCTCGAGGCGATGGCCGAGCCGCCGCTGGGCGGCCCGGCCTGACTGCCCACCGCGCCTCGGTCGGCGGTGGCGAGCGCGCGCCGATTAGGCCAGGAGCAAGGCGTTGACTCGCCTTACGTAAGCCGCCGGGTCCTCGAGCTGGCCGCCTTCGGCGAGAAGCGCCTGATCGAACAGGATGCCGGCGAGATCGTCGAAGTGCTCGCTCGATTCGAGCTTCCTGACGAGGGCGTGCTCGGCGTTGACCTCAAGGATCGGCTGCGACACCGGCGCGCCCTGCCCGGCCTGCTTCAGCAGGCGGGCCAGGTGGCCACTGATGTCGCCCTCCTCGACGACGAGACAGGCCGGCGAATCGACCAGCCGCGTCGTCACGCGGACGTCCTTGGCGCGGTCCTTGAGCGAGATCTTGAGCCGCTCGAGGGTCGGCTTGAATGCCGTCGCTGCCTCTTCGGCGTGCTTCTTCTCGGCCTCGTCCTCGAGCTTGCCGAGGTTGACCGAGCCCTTGGCGACGCTCTGCAGCGGGTGGCCTTCGTGCTCGTAGAGATGCGAGAGCAGCCACTCGTCGACGCGGTCAGTCAGCAGCAACACCTCGATGCCCTTCTTCTTGAAGATCTCGAGCTGCGGGCTGTTCTTCGCCGTCGCCAGCGTGTCGGCGGTGACGTAGTAGATCGCGTCCTGGCCTTCCTTCATGCGGCCCACGTACTCCGGCAGCGAGACGTTCTGCACGCTGCCGTCGTCGTGCGTCGACGCAAAGCGATAGAGCTTGGCGAGGCGCTCGCCGTTGGCGTGGTCCTCGCCGATGCCTTCCTTGAGGACGACACCGAAATCCTTCCAGAACGCGGCGTACTTGGCCTTCTCTGCGGCGTCCTCGCTCTCGGCGAGCCCTTCGAGCATCGACAGGACCCGCTTGGTCGAACCTTCGCGGATCGACTTGACGTCGCGGCTTTCCTGCAGCAGCTCGCGCGAGACGTTAAGCGGCAGATCGCTCGAGTCGATCACGCCCTTGACGAAGCGCAGGTACACCGGCATCAGCGCCTCGGCGTCGTCCATGATGAAGACGCGCTTGACGTAGAGCTTGACGCCGCCTCGCTTGTCGCGGTTCCAGAGATCGAACGGCGCCTTGCCCGGGATGTAGAGCAGCTGGGTGTATTCGCTGCGGCCCTCGACGCGGTTGTGCGTGTAGGCGAGCGGCGCCTCGGTGTCGTAGCTGATCTGCTTGTAGAACTCCTGGTATTGATCCTTGGTGATGTCCCCCTTCGGCCGCGACCAGAGCGCCGAAGCCTTGTTGACCGGCGCCCACTCGTCGTGGGTGACCTGCTTCTTGGCCTCCTCGTCCCACTCCTCCTTCTGCATCAGGATCGGCAGCGAGATGTGGTCCGAGTACTTCGAGACGATCGAGCGCAGCTTCCACGCCGACAGGAACTCCTCCTCGCCTTCGCGCAGATGCAGGATGACGCTCGTGCCGCGCTCGGGCCGGTCGATCGTCTCGACCTCGAAGTCGCCCGCGCCCTCGGACGTCCAGCGAACGCCCTGCGCCTCGAGCTGCCCGGCGCGCCGTGACTCGACCGTAATCCGGTCGGCGACGATGAATCCCGAGTAGAAGCCAACCCCGAACTGGCCGATCAGCTGCGCGTCCTTCTTCTGGTCGCCCTCGAGCGCCGACATGAACTCGCGCGTGCCGCTCTTGGCGATGGTGCCGAGGTGGGCCACCGCCTCCTCCGACGACATGCCGATCCCGTTGTCGGTGATCGTGATCGTCTTCGCCTCCTTGTCGAAGGCGACGCGGACCTCGAGATCGGTCTTGCCTTCGTAGAACTCGGGCTTGTCGATCGCCTCGAAGCGGAGCTTGTCGCAAGCGTCCGAAGCATTCGAGATCAGCTCCCGCAGGAAAATCTCCTTGTTCGAATAGAGCGAATGGGTGACGAGGTGCAGGATCTGCTTGACCTCGGCCTGGAAGGAAAGGGTTTGCTTGTCCATCGACGGTTCCGGCGCGATTGAAGGGGGCCGCCCGGGGGCGGGAGCGCCGCGGCTGCGGCGCGTCGGCAGATGGCGCCTCGCCACGGCGTTTCAAGGCCCGCTCCTTAGAATCGGCCCTCCCCGTGATCGAGTCCCTCCTCCCGTGAGAATCGTGCGAGCCGTCCGCTACGTGACGCCTCTGCGCGAGGGCGGGTCGCTGCCGGCGATCGTAGAGGCCGACGACGACGGCCTCTACGTCCTCAAGTTCCGCGGCGCTGGCCAGGGGCCGCGCGCGCTGATTGCCGAGCTGGTCGCCGGCGAGCTGGCCCGTGCCGCCGGCCTGCCGGTGCCCGAGATCGTGTTCGCATGCGTCGAC
>JBDSLQ010000058.1:0-10962 GCA_039916285.1 Caldimonas sp. | reverse complement strand
ACGGCGGCTCGGCGCGGCCGCCCGGGCCGTACGCAATGGACCAGCTCGTCGACGACGCTGCGCGCTTGATCCGCGAGTGGGACCAGGGACCGGTCGCCTTCATCGGCCTGTCGATGGGCGGCATGGTCGGCCAGGGACTTGCCGTTCGCCATCCGGACCTGCTGCGCGGCGTCGTTCTCGCCAACACGGTGGCACGCTACCCGGAGGCGGCCCGGCCGACGTGGGCGGCGCGGATCGCCGCGGTCGAGCAGGGCGGCATGGCGGCGGTCGCCGACGGCGTCGTCGAGCGCTACCTACACGCCGACTACCGGGCCGCCCACCCCGAGATCGCCGCCGAGCTTCGTGCGGGGCTGCTGCGCTGCGACCCGGCCGGCTATGTCGCGGCCTGCCACGCGGTCGCCGGCGTCGACTGGATCGACCGCCTCGCGGGCGTGCGCCTGCCGGCGCTCGTCCTCACCGGCGCGCGCGACGCAGGCGCGACGCCGGAGATGGCCCGGGCAATGGCCGATCGCATCCCCGGCGCAGCGCTGCGTGTGTTCGCCGACGCGTCGCACCTGAGCGTGGTCGAGACCGGCGAAGAGTTCCACGGCGCGGTATCGTCGTTCCTCGCTTCGCTGTCGCCGCGCTGACGGCGCAGCGCGCAACTTCACTGGACCCGCCATGAGCAAAGCCTTCGCTTCCCAGGCCGACCTTGCCGACAAGAAGGTCACCTTCACCAAGCTCTCCGACAACGCCTACGCGTACACCGCCGAGGGGGATCCCAACACCGGCGTCGTCATCGGCGACGAGGCGGCGATGGTCATCGACACGCAGGCGACGCCGGTGATGGCCGAAGACGTCATCCGCCGCATCCGCACCGTCACCGACAAGCCGATCAAGTACGTCGTCATGAGCCACTATCACGCGGTGCGCGTGCTCGGCGCCAGCGCGTACGCGAAGGAAGGCGCGACCGAGGTCATCGCGAGCGAGGACACGCGCGACCTCATCGTCGAGCGCGGCGCGGCCGACATGAAGAGCGAGATCGAGCGCTTCCCGCGCCTGTTCCGCGCCGTCGAGACGATCCCCGGCCTGACCTGGCCGACGCTCACGTTCAAGGGCGAGATGACGGTCTGGCTCGGCAAGCTCGAGGTGCGGCTGATGCAGCTCGGCCGCGGCCACACCAAGGGCGACACCGTCGCCTGGCTGCCGCAGCAGAAGATCCTCTTCAGCGGCGACCTGGTCGAGTACGGCGCCACCGCCTACGCCGGCGATGCCTACTTCAACGACTGGCCGGCGACGCTCGACAAGGTCGAGGCCCTCGGCGCGACGGCGATCGTCCCCGGCCGCGGCGCCGCGCTCACCGACCCGGCGATGTGCCGCGACGGCATCGCGACGACGCGCGCCTTCATCCGCGACCTGTTCGCGAGCGTGAAGCAGGGCGTGGCGCAAGGGCACGATCTCAAGCGCGTCTTCGCCGACACCGACGCGGTGCTGCGGCCGACCTACGGCAGCCAGTTCATCTACGAGCACTGCATGCCGTTCGACGTTTCGCGCGCCTTCGACGAAGCGACCGAGCACCGAGATCCACGCGTCTGGACGGCCGAGCGCGACCAGGCGATGTGGGCTTCGCTCGGATGAGCGACGCAGGGAAGGACGACAACGGCGCGATCGCGCGCTTCGGCAGCGGCCGCGCTGTCCACCGCGTCGAGGACGCGGCCCTGCTCGCCGGCCGCGGCCGCTTCGTCGACAACGTTGCCGAGCCCGGCCAGACGGTCATCGCCTTCCAGCGCTCGCCGCATGCCCACGCGCGGATCGTCGCGATCGATGCCGAGGCGGCGCGGGCGATGCCCGGCGTCCTCGCCGTCTACACCGGCGCCGAGCTGGCCGCGGCCGGCATCAAACCGATGCCGACCACGGCCGACTTCAAGCGCGGCGACGGTCGAAAGACGGTGGGCCCGCCGCGCCGCGCGCTCGCCCACGAGGTCGCGCGCTACGTCGGCGAAGCCGTCGTCGCCGTCGTCGCCGAGTCTCGCGAGGCCGCGCGCGATGCCATCGACAGCGTCGCGGTCGAGTACGAAGAGCTGCCCGCGGTCGCGGACGTCCGCGCCGCCACCGCGCCGGGCGCGCCGGCGGTGACTCCGGAGGCGGCCGACAACATCGCCGCCGAGATGCGCCATGGCGACGCCGTCAAGGCGGCGGCGGCGTTCGAGTGCGCCGCATTGCGGATCGAGCTCTATCTCGTCAACCAGCGCGTCTCGCCGGTGGCGATGGAGCCGCGCAGCAGCCTCGCCTCGTTCGACGCGGCGAGCGGGCGCCTGACGGTGCGAATCAGCAACCAGATGCCCACCGCGGTCGCCGCCGGCCTTGCCGGCGCGCTGCCGGGGATCGCGCAGGAGCAGATCCACGTCCTCGTCGGCGACGTCGGCGGCGGCTTCGGCATGAAGACCGGCATGTACCCGGAAGACATCGTCGTCGCCCACGCGGCCCGCACGCTCGGCCGGCCGGTGCACTGGCAGGCCGATCGCAGCGAGGAGTTTCTTTCCGGGTCGGCGGGCCGCGACGTGAGCAGCCGCGCCGAGCTGGCGCTCGACGGCGAAGGCAAGGTGCTCGCGCTGCGCGTCCGCTCGCTCGCCAACGTCGGCGCGTATCCCACGCCGGCCGGGGTCGCGATCCAGCTGCTGATCGGCCCGTGGGTCTCGACCAGCATCTACGACATCGGCGTCGTCGATCTGCACATGACGGCGGTGCTCACGAACACGACGCCGACGGGCGCCTACCGCGGCGCGGGCCGGCCCGAAGCGATCTACATCATCGAGCGGCTGTTCGACGCGGCGGCGCGCGAGATGAAGCTTGATCCGGCCGAGCTGCGCCGCCGCAACATGATCCGGCCGGAGCAGATGCCGTACCGCAATCAGCTCGGCCAGACCTACGACTGCGGCAGCTTCGAGAAGATCCTCGACCAGGGCCTGGCGCTCGCCGACTGGCACGGCTTCGCGGCGCGCCGCGAGCAATCGAGATCGCGCGGCGTCCTGCGCGGCCGCGGCATCGCCTCGTTCCTCGAGTGGACCGGCGGCAACGCGCTCGAGGAGAAGGTCAGCGTCGACGTCACGCCGGACGGCTTCATCGAGATCTTCTCGGCGACGCAGGCCATGGGCCAGGGGATCGCCACGAGCTACACCCAGCTCGCCGTCGACGCCTTCGGCGTGGCGCCCGAGAAGATCCGCATCGTCCAGGGCGACACCGCGCGCGGCAACGGCTTCGGCAGCGCCGGCTCGCGTTCGCTCTTCACCGGCGGCTCGGCCGTTCGCGTCGCGTCGGAGCGAACCATCGACCACGCCAAGACGCTCGCCGGCGAAGCGCTGGAAGCGTCGGCCGGCGACATCGAGTACCGCGCCGGTCGTTTCGCCGTCGTCGGCACCGACCTCGGCATCGATCTGTTCGCGCTCGCCGGCAAGCAGCCCGGGCAGCGAATCCACCTCGAGGCGTCGGCGGTCGCGGGCGGGCCGACCTGGCCGAACGCATGCCACGTCTGCGAGGTCGAGATCGATCCCGAGAGCGGCGACGTTCGCGTCGTCGCGTACTGCTCGGTGAACGACATCGGCCGCGTCGTCAGCCCGACGATCGTTCGCGGACAGGTCGACGGCGGCGCGGTGCAGGGTCTCGGCCAGGCGCTCTGCGAACAGGTCGTCTACGACGGCGCCAGTGGCCAGCTCGTCACCGGCAGCTTCATGGACTACGCGGTGCCGCGCGCCGACATCGCGGTCGCCTTCCGCACCGAGTTCGACACCTCGATCCCGACGGCGACGAACGCGCTCGGCGTCAAGGGCGTCGGCGAGCTCGGCACCATCGGCGCGACGCCGGCGGTGATGAACGCGGTCATCGACGCGCTCGATCACGCCGGCCTCGGCCGTGCCGCCGAGGAGATCCAGATGCCCGCGACCGCCGAGCGCGTCTGGCAGGCACTGCGCGGAGTTGCAGTGCCGCGCTGACAGGCGCCGGCGGCGATCAGCCCGGATCGGGAACGAACGAAGGGAACGCGTCCGGCTGGCGCGGCGTCGGCCGAGAGCGCTGGATGACGCCGCTGGCGATCAGGTTGGCGTAGCTGTCGTAGCGCACCTGGACGACTTCGGCCGGCGTCGACGAAGCGCGCTCGAATGCCGTCTGCGTGGTCGGTGAATACTCGCGCTCGCCATGGCCGGTGCCGAGCTTCTTCTCGTCGCGCGTCGCGAGCTCCGATCTCGAGCGGCGCGCCGGCTCCTGCATTGGCGCGGCGGCGTCGGAGTTGGCCGCCGAAGGCCCCTGGCGCTCGGCTTCCATGCGCCCGCTCGCGGCCCCGCTCTCCTTGGCGACCGACGGCGCCGGCTGGGACCAGCCGCCGAACTGCTCGGCGACGCGTTCGCGGAACACCGCCGCGCCGATCACGCCGACGTTGTCGGGCCGGCCGGTCCGCGAGGCGTACGAATCGGGCAGGGCGGTGAAATAGAAAGCCGCCGCCTCCGAATAGGTTTTGCGCCAGCCGGTGATCTCGGCCGACTGGTAGGGCGCGAGCACGTAGCCGGTCTGCGAGACAGCGGCGGTGTCGCCGCTGACCGCGTTGACACCGTCGACCGAGAGGACGACAAGGACGCGGCCGGAAGAGCGATTCGTCAGGCGGACGGCGTAGCGGTCACCAGGCCGGCCGGCGACGTAGCTGGCACCGCGGTGGCGCCAGGTCGAGAGCGTGTCGCCGCGGCTACGGTCGACGATCTGCATGTCGACGAGCGAGCCGACTGCGGCCGCCGGTGGCGAGCTGCAGGCGGTGGCGGCGGCGGCGGCGAGAAGGGTGAGCAAGGCGCGGCGCGTGGGCATGGCGGTCTCCGTGGACGAGGGCTGAGGACCCTCCTTGCACGGCCGGCGCAGGCAAACGGGGTGAATCGTTCAGGCGGGCGACTTGGGCAGGGCCGGGCGCTCGTCGTGCGAGGCCGGTGCCGGCGGCCAGAAACAGCATTTCGTCCACGCCAGGCCGATGGCCTCGTCGAGCACCGCCTTGGCGCCGTCGCTGGTCGCCCACCAGCGATCGAGCGAGTAGCGGCGCGGCGGCGCGGCGAAGACGCCGACTTCGATGTCGGGCCCGAAGGCGAGCCGATAGACCAGACGCGAGCGGCGCGCGTGGACGCTGGCCGAGAACAGATCGACCGCGTCGACTGTGCCACCTTGCCGGCGCAGCCAATCGCGCACGACGACGGCGCTCAGGAACGTGCGGTCCTGCAACGACTTCTGAGCCGGCAGCGGGACGACCGGAATCGGGCTCCTCAGATGACGCCGCAAGTAGTCGGCGGCACGCTCGGCATAGGTGGGCCAGCGCCGGTCCTCGCGCCATCCCTCGATCGGCCCGCCCGACGTGACGACGCGCTCGTAGCGCCCGCGCGCGATCAGGGCCATCGCGTCGTCGAGGGCATCCTCCTCGAGCCAGCCCTCGACGATCAGCGTCCGTGCGCCCTGTCCGTCGCGTCCGGCCGCGGCTTCGTCGGGTGCAAGATAGCTCCCTAGATTCCGCAAGGCGACGAGGGCCGATGCGGCAACGATCACGACCAGCAGCAATGTGCCCCACCACGTCGGCAGCCAGATCTGGCGGCGGCGGAAGAGTCTCGCCATGGACAGGACCCTCCTAGTCGATCGATCGCGCGATGGGCGCGTCGACTTGTCACGACTTCCACCCCGGCAAGGTTGCCACCGCGGCTTCCAGCGCAGGCCAGATTGACTACCAGCGGGGCGACTTTTGGGGCAACTTTCGGTGCCGCCTAGGAGAGTCGCGCCTCTGTGCCGCCTGCCAGCCTGGTCTCGATTACTGTCGGCGGGACCCCCGCTCCTTGCGGAGCCGAGTCAATGAAAAGCGGCCCCGAAGGGCCACTCGGCGAATTCGCTGATCTGAGCGCTTTATCGCACCGCCCTGCGCCGGCGCGCGATGAAGCCGAGGGCGCCAAGGCCGGCCAGCATCAGGGCGTAGGTCTCAGGCTCCGGAATCGCGCCGACCACGCCCAAGCGAATCTGCTTGACGTCGGCCACGATGTCGGCCTCCACGCCCGGGCTGCTGAACGTGGTGAACGACAAAAAGCCGCCCGTCACGCCGGTCAGGGTGAAAAAGTTGTTTCCGTTACCGGCGAGCGCGAACAAGCTGGTCATTCCGGAACCGTCGGCGAAGCTCACGAAGCCGTTGACCGTGGCGTCGATGTCCAGGATCACGGTGCCGAGTGCAGCGCCTACCAACGAGATCGACAGGCGGGAGAACACGTCGTCGACGGAGTCGAGCGTGGCTTGCCCGCCGCTGATCACGAGGGGCTCATCGGACGACAGCTGAACGACCTGCGCGTGGTTGTCGTTGAGGCACCCGGTCACCGTCAGGCCGGTGCCGCTGGGAGCCGACAGACCGCAGGGGTTCCGAACGAGATTGCTGTCAATCTGAGGCACGTTGCCCGAGGTCACGGTAACCGCACTTGCCGAGGCAAACGCGCTCGACAGCAGGGCGGCCAACAAAACAGACTTGAACTTCATGAAATTCTCTTGATGCAGTTGGATGGGTAAGGAATGCGCCGTGTGTAACCAGCTGTCCCGACCTTACTACTCCATTCCCAATGCGCTACCCCTGGATCGCGGGGGTCACTTTACGTTCGGCCGAGAGGCAACGCGGCATCGAGCTGAATGCTTCCAGCGCAAGGCCGCGGTATCGCACGGTTCTTGCCAAGCCGTGCGGACCTCGCAGTTCTGCTGATTGCCCAAATGCAGTAGTCGGCGATCTACGGTTCGTGCTAGGACGTCTTCGATTGCAGCGGAGAACGCCTCTTGCGCTTTCTCTGCCTGGATTGCCGCCGTGGTGACCATATATTCGCAAATTGCGCTAACAGTCCGTGGCATCACGAGCTTGAACAAGTATTACCAAGCGTATTTGTAGCAGCGTTCCTTTAAGTTCCGGACTTGCGGCCGCGCTTTCGACTTCTTGAGGATCTGTGCGTGGATCCGTAGCTCACGACACGCTGAATTTAGCCCGACCACTCTGTCGCGAACCATCTGCTTGTCGTAAGTGTGAAGGTACCGCCCAACTTGAACGTTAATGCCGACCGAAGTAGGACGGGCGCAAAGCCTAGCTAGTGGACCTTATGGTCGACAGGCGTTGCAATCTGGTGCCGGCGAGAAGAGTCGAACTCCCGACCTTCGCATTACGAATGCGCTGCTCTACCAACTGAGCTACGCCGGCGTCGCGGCGCCAGCCAAGGGCCGCCGCGCGAGGGCCGCATTCTAGCGGAGCGGTCTCACTGCAATGCGAACGGAGCGAGCTTGGCCGCAACCGGCGCGTTCTTCAGCGTCGCGTAGACGGGCAGGCCGCCGCGGTAGGCGGGATAGTCCTCGCCGGCGATCAGCGGGCGCAGGTAGCGGCGGCACTTCTCGGTGATCGAGAAGCCATCGGCGCTGATGAAGTCGCGCGGCATGAACTTCTCGACGTTGGCAACGTCGGCGAGGTTGGCGACGCCGATCCGGTAGCGATAGGGAACGTCGGACGTGCGCTCGATGGTCGGCATCACGGCGTTGTGGCCCTTCAACGCCAGCTCCACTGCCCGCTTGCCGAGCTCGTAGGCCTGGCGCACGTCGGTCTTGGAGGCGATGTGGCGGGCGGCGCGCTGCAGGTAGTCGGCGACGGCCCAGTGGAACTTGTGGCCGAGCGCGCTCTTGATCATGTTGGCGACCACCGGTGCGGCGCCGCCGAGCTGGGCATGGCCGAAGGCGTCGCGGGTTCCCTGTTCGGCGAGGAAGGTGCCGTCGGCGCGGTGTGCGCCTTCCGAGACGACGATCGTGCAGTAGCCGTGCTCCTTGACGAGCGCATCGACCCGGGCGATGAACTTGGCCTCGTCGAACTCGATCTCCGGAAAGAGGATGACGACGGGGATGCCGTGCTCCTCGATCAGGCCGCCGGCGGCGGCGATCCAGCCGGCGTGCCGGCCCATGACCTCGAGAACGAACACCTTGGTCGAGGTACGGGCCATCGAGCGAACGTCGAGCGAGGCTTCGAGCGCTGAAACCGCGACGTACTTGGCGACGGAGCCGAAGCCAGGGCAGCAGTCGGTGATCGGCAGGTCGTTGTCGACCGTCTTGGGCACGGCGATCGCCTGCAGTGGATAGCCCATCGACTGCGACAGCTGGCTGACCTTGAAGCAGGTGTCGGCCGAATCGCCGCCGCCGTTGTAGAAGAACCAGGCGATGTCGTGGGCGCGGAAGACCTCGATCAGGCGCTCGTACTCGCGCCGGTTCTTGTCGAGCGATTTCAGCTTGTAGCGGCACGAGCCGAACGCGCCCGCCGGCGTCGTGCGCAGGGCGCGGATGGCCGCGGCAGACTCCTTGCCGGTGTCGATGAGCTCCTCGGTGAGCGCGCCGATGATTCCGTTCCTGCCGGCGTAGACGTTGGCGATGACGTCGCGATGCGCGCGCGCCGTTTCGATCACGCCGCATGCCGAGGCATTGATCACCGCCGTCACGCCGCCCGACTGGGCGTAGAACGCGTTTTTCCTGCCTTTGAATGTCGCCATGGCGGGCCTCAACTCGCGGACAGCGCGCGCGAAACGATCTCGCCGGTGTCGGTCGAGAGCTTCGGCGCCGCGGCGACGCGGGCGACGGCGACACGCGCAAGCTGGCGATACGGTTCGGCGAGCTGGGTCCAGCGGTCGAGCGCGCGCGCGATCTTCGACGCCAGCTGGGGATTGAGGGCGTCGATCTCGAGGACGCGGTCGGCCCAGAAGGCATAGCCGGCGCCGTCGTCGCGGTGGAACCCCGCCGGGTTGGCGAGGCAGAACGCACCGACCACGCTGCGCGCGCGGTTCGGATTGGTCAGGCTGAAGGCCGGGTGGCGCATCAGCCGCTTGACGCGCTCGAACACCCGGTCGTTGCGCTCCGGCGCCGCCGCCTGAAGCGAGAACCACTTGTCGACGACGAGGGCGTCGTCCTGGAACATCGCGTAGAAGCGATCGAGCGCCGCGTCTGCGAGGCTGGATCCCGAGAACAGCAGTGCAGCGAGCGCGCCCTGGCGCTCGGTCATGTTCGAGGCGTCCTTGAAGCGCTGGTAGGCGCGGCCCGGCCACACCGTATCGCCCCGCTCGGCGGCGTCGAGGCAGAGCATCATCAGGCTCTGGTTGGCGAGGGCCCGGCGGCCAGAAGAGACCGGGTCCGGCGAATAGCCGCCGTGCACCTGATGGGCGTCGAAGGCCCACTCCCAGTCGGCGCGCAGCTCGCGCGCCAGACTTCGCTTCATCGCCTCGCGCGCGGCGTGGATGGCCTGCGGATCGACGATGTCGAGCTGCTCGGCGACGTAGCCCTCGCTCGGCAGCGTCAAGACGAGCTCCTTGAACGCGGCGTCGAGCTCGGGGTGGCGCAGCACGTCGCGCATTGCGCCGATGTAATCGGCATCGAGCACGGCGGGCGCGCCGCTGCGCACGGCCGCGAGCAGCCGGTGCAGGGCGATCCGCTGGCCCGCTTCCCAGCGATTGAACGGATCGCCGTCATGGCGCAGCAGGACCAGCAGGTCGGCATCGTTCAGTCCGTCGACGAGGACGACAGGCGCCGAGAAGCCGCGCAGCAGCGAGAGCACCGGCGGCTGCTCCACGTCGACGAACGTGAAGAACAACCGGTCGTCGTCGAGGACGAGAACGCGCGACGTCGCCGTCGCGCCAGGCGCTTCGTCCTCCAGACGAAGCGGCAGCGCGCGGCCGTCGCGACCGACAAGCCCCATTGCCAGCGGGATGACGAACGGCTCGTTCCTCGTGCCGCTGCCGGAGGATTGCTCGAGGCCGAGCGTGTAGGTGCGCGAGGGCGCGTCGTAGCGGCCGCGCGCGGTCACCTTCGGCGTTCCCGACTGCGAGTACCAGCGCTTGAACTGCGGCAGCAGGCGCGCGAGCTCGCTCTTCGGGTTGGCGTCGGCGATCGCCTGCGCGAACTCGTCGCAGGTGACGGCGTGGCCGTCGTGGCGTTCGAAGTAGAGCGTCATGCCGCTCGCGAAGCCTTCGCGGCCGACCAGCGTCTGCATCATGCGGACGACCTCGGCGCCCTTGTCGTAGACGGTCGAGGTGTAGAAGTTGTTGATCTCGACGTAGCTGTCGGGGCGCACCGGGTGCGCCATCGGGCCGGCGTCCTCGGGGAATTGCACCTGGCGCAGGCTCCTCACGTTGGCGATTCGGACGGTCGCGCGCGCGCTCGCGCTCGCCACCATGTCCATGCTGAACTCCTGGTCGCGAAAGACCGTCAGGCCTTCCTTCAGGCTGAGCTGAAACCAGTCGCGGCAGGTGATGCGGTTGCCCGTCCAGTTGTGGAAATATTCGTGGCCGACGACCGATTCGATCGCCGAGTAGTCGCTGTCGGTCGCCGTCGCCGCGCTCGCCAGCACGTACTTGGTGTTGAAGATGTTGAGACCCTTGTTCTCCATCGCGCCCATGTTGTAGTCGTGGACGGCGACGATCATGAAGCGCTCGAGGTCGAGCGGCAGGCCGAAGCGTGCCTCGTCCCAGACGACCGAGGCGACGAGCGAGTTCATCGCGTGCTCGGTCTTGTCGAGGTCGCCGCGGCGCACGTAGATCTGGAGCAGGTGGTCCTTGCCCGAGCGCGAGCGGATGTGCTGCTCGCGCGCGACCAGGTCGGCAGCGACGAGCGCGAACAGGTAGCTCGGCTTGGGAAACGGGTCGTGCCAGCGCGCGAAGTGGCGGCCCGAGCCGGGTTCGCCGAGATCGCCCTGCTCGACGAGGTTGCCGTTCGACAGCAGGACCGGGTAGGCGGCCTTGCTGGCGCGGATCAGGACGCTGTACTCGGCCATCACGTCGGGCCGGTCGAGGAAGAAGGTGATACGGCGAAAGCCCTCGGCCTCGCACTGCGTGAAGAAGCCCCCGCCCGAGGTGTAGAGGCCCGACAGGCGAGTGTTCTTCTCGGGCGCGCAGGTGTTCCTGATCTCGAGCGAGAAGCTGCCTTCGGGCA
>JBDSLQ010000057.1:0-6007 GCA_039916285.1 Caldimonas sp. | reverse complement strand
CCAGCTCGCGCTCGGCGGCCGGCTCGTCTCGCCGGTTCAGCAGCCTGGCGCCGGCCAGGTGCTCGTGGTGATCGATCGGAATGCCGATCGATACACCCGCAGGGTCCACGAGGCGGTCAAGTTCGTCCCCTTAAAATCGGGCCTCGCCGGCTAGGACGCTGACTGCGCTACCACTCGCTCGCTGGCCGCCGAAGGGCGCCGGTTCTCCGGGCGGCTTCCAGTCGCCACTGACATCAAGATCGAAACGATTTCATGCCCCTGACCGATGCTTCGGCTCTGCGCCGCGGCGCCCTCCTGCTGGCCGCGGGCCTCGTCGCCGGCTGCTCCCTGACGCCGAATCGGGCGCCGGTCGAGGACCGCTCGCCGACACCACGCACCACCGTCGCCGCCGCCAGCCCAGCGCAAAGCGCCGCGTCGGCGGCCGAGGCTGTTAAGCCCGCGCCGGTCGACGCCAACAGCGGCAAGCCCGGCTTCTACACGATCAAACCCGGCGACACGCTGATCCGGATCGGCCTCGACAACGGCCAGAACTGGAAAGACCTGATGCGCTGGAACAACCTGGTCAATCCGAACCTGATCGAGGTCGGCCAGGTCATTCGCATCGTCCCGCCTGGCGTCGATCCGACGACCGCCACCTCGCGCCCGGTGACGACGGCGCGCATCGAAACCCGGCCGCTCGACGCCAAGCCCGGCAGCGCCATCGTGCCGCAGCCGGCGGCGGCATCCGCAGCCGCGGCGTCCGGCGCGAGCGCCGCGCCGGCCGCTGTGCGCGAGGCGACAGCGGCGCCACCCGCACCTGCCGCTCAGCGCGAGGGCGACGACGACGTCAACTGGGGCTGGCCGGCAACGACGGCGGTGTCGACCCCGTTCGACGACGCGCGCAGCAAGGGCCTGGTCTTTCGCGGCAAGCCCGGCGATCCGGTCCTGGCCGCCGCCGACGGCCGCGTCGTCTACGCCGGCTCGGGCCTGCGCGGCTACGGCAACCTGGTGATCCTGAAGCACAACACCACCGACCTGACCGCGTACGCGCACAACCAGGCGCTGCTCGTCAAGGACGACCAGACCGTCAAGCGCGGCCAGAAGATCGCCGAGATGGGATCGACCGATGCCGACGGCGTGCAGCTGCACTTCGAGATCAGGCGCCAGGGCAAGCCGATCGATCCGGCCCGGCTGCTGCCGGCTCGCTAGGCCATCGCGCGAAGACGTCGATGGCACCGGTCCTCGCCTTCGACATCGAGACCGTCCCCGACGTCGCCGGCCTGCGCCTGCTGCGCGGCGCCGATCCGGCGTCGAGCGACGCCGACGTCTACGCCGCGGAGGTCGCGGACCGCGCCGCGCGCAACAAGAGCGACTTCATGCCCTTGTACCTGCATCGCGTGCTCGTCATCTCGTGCGTCTTTCGCGCCGGCAGGACCCTGCAGGTGCGCTCGTTCGTCGACCTCGAGCGCGACGGTCGCAGCGAAGAGGCGGGCGTCATCCAGTCCTTCTTCGACCGCGTCGACGAGCGCCGGCCGCAGCTCGTGAGCTGGAATGGCGGCGGGTTCGACCTGCCCGTGCTGCAGCAGCGGGGCCTGCGCCACGGCGTCGTCGCCGGTCGCTACTGGGACATGGGACAGGACGAGCACGGCGACCGCGAGCACCGCTACAACAACTACGTCAGCCGCTATCACCTGCGCCACATCGACCTGATGGACCTGCTGGCGATGTACCAGTCGCGCGCCAACGCGCCGCTCGACGCGATGGCCAAGCTCTGCGGCTTCCCGGGCAAGCTCGGCATGGACGGGTCGCAGGTGTACGGCGCCTATCTCGATGGCCGGCGCGACGAGATCCGCCGTTACTGCGAAACCGACGCGATGAACACCTACCTGCTGTGGTGCCGCTTCGAGAAGATGCGCGGCCGCCTCGACGAGGCCGCGTATCGGCGCGAGATCGGCATTGCCCGCGATACGGTGGCGGCGAGCGAGGAACCTCACTGGGCCGAGTACCTGGCCGCCTGGCCGCCGGAGGCCGCGACGGCCGACGTGCCTGCGCATCGCGACGAGCCGACAGCGCCCGCCGATGCGCCCTTGCTGGCGGAAGAGGCGGGTTCGACCCTCGAACCCGCTCCGGTCGCGATTGTCGAGACGACGACCGAAACCCGGATCACCGAAACGACGGTCTACATCGACTCCTCGAGCATTCGCGCGTAGTCGTCCCGCGTCGCCAGGCGCGGGCTGGTCTTGTGAGTGTGGTCGGCCATGGCGCCGTCAATGATCCGCTCGTACATGGCCTCCTCGACGCCGAGTTCGGCCAGTCCCGAGGGCAGGCCGAGGCGCCGGTTCATGGCGCGGATCGCTTCGGCGACGGTGTCGGCCGCGCCGCCCGCAGCGACGGCGATGCCCATCGCGTGCGCCATCCGCTCGAGACGCTTGTCCTTGACGATGGTCGGCGCGCTCGCGTTGAACTTCACCACCGCGGGCAGGAACATCGCGTTCAGCGTCCCGTGGTGGAGCTTCGGATTGGCGCCGCCGAGACTGTGGCTCAGGCTGTGGACGCAGCCGAGGCCCTTCTGGAACGCCATCGCGCCCTGCATGCTCGCGCTCATCATGTTGAAGCGCGCCTCCCGATCGCCGCCGTCGCGCGTCGCGCGTTCGATGTTCGCCCAGGCGCGCTCGAGGCCGTCGAGGCCGATGCCGTCCGCCGGCGGATTGACGGCGGGCGCCATGAAGGTTTCCATGCAGTGCGCGATCGCGTCCATGCCGGTCGCCGCGGTCAGGAACGGCGGCAGCCCGAGCGTCAGCTCGGGGTCGCAGATGGCGGCCTTGGGGACCAGGTGCCAGCTGTGGAAGCCGAGCTTCCGGCCGTCGTCGACGATGACGATGGCACCGCGCGCGACTTCGCTGCCGGTGCCCGCCGTCGTGGGGATCGCGATCAGCGGCGCGACGCGCTCGCTGATGCGCGCGCTGCCGCCTTCGATCGTCGCGTAGGTGGTGAGGGGGCCGGGGTGGGTCGCGGCGATCGCGACGCCTTTGGCGAGGTCGATGCTCGAACCGCCGCCGACGGCGACAAGTCCATCGCACCCTTCGCCGTGGTAGACCTCGGCGGCGGCACGCACCGCGCGCTCGGTCGGATTCGACGGGGTCGCGTCGAACACGGCATGGGCCCGGCCGCCGAGCGCGGCGAGAGCGCGGTCGAGCAGGCCAGCGGCGCGCACGCCGGCGTCGGTGACGACCAGCGGCTTCTTGATCCCGGCGCGCTCGAGCTCCTGCGGCAGGAGGGCGAGGGCGCCGAAATCGAGCTGTACCTGGGTGATGTAGCTGATGAGTGCCATGCATCAGTCTGGCACACTGCGGCGCACCTGCGCGAGCCCCGGCGACGGCGCCTGGCGACATCCCGATGCAACGATCCGACTTCCGTTTCTTCGAGCGCCTGCGCGTGCGCTGGGCCGAGATCGATGCGCAGCAGATCGTCTTCAACGGCCACTACCTGACCTACTTCGACACCGCCGTCGCCGGCTACTGGCGCGCGCTGGCGATGCCGTACGCGGCGACCATGCAATCGCTCGGAGGCGACATGTTCGTTCGCAAGGCGACGATCGAGTACCTCGGCTCCGCGCGATACGACGACGTGCTCGACATCGGCATGCGCTGCGCGCGCGTCGGCAACTCCTCGATGACCTTCGTCGCCGGCGCCTTCCGGCATGACGTCCTGCTCGTCAGCGGCGAGCTGATCTACGTCTTCGCCGATCCGGTCGCCAAGGTGGCGCTGCCGGTGCCGCCGTCGCTGCGCGCGCTGTTCGAGCGCTTCGAGGGCGGAGAGTCGATGGTCGACGTGCGCGTCGGCTCGTGGCGCGAGCTCGAAGCGGCCGCTCGGCCGATCCGGGCCGAGGTCTTCGTCGGCGAGCAGAAGATACCCGCGGACATGGAGTGGGACGACGCCGACGCCGACGCCATCCACGCTGTCGCATTCAACCGCCTCGGCCGCGCCCTCGGCACCGGCCGGATGCTCGAGCACGTACCCGGCGTCGCCAAGATCGGCCGCATGGCGGTGGCCTCGTCGTCGCGCCACGGCGGCGTCGGCCGTGCCGTGCTCGACGCGTTGCTCGACGCGGCGCGGGGGCGCGGCGACCGCGAGGCGGTCCTGCACGCACAGCTCGGCGCGGCGCCGTTCTACGAGCGCGCCGGCTTCGAGCGGCGCGGTCCGGAGTTCGACGAGGCGGGTATCGCTCACGTCGAGATGCTGCGCGTGCTCTGAGCCGAACCGGCGTCAGGCGACGACTTCGAAGGCTTCGACGTGGCGGGCGCCGTCGATGAGGGCGTCGAGCGAACGCGCCGCCGCGGCGATCGCCGCTTCGATCTCGGCGTCGATCCCGCGACGGCCCGCCGCGCCCGAGAATGGGCGCGAATACGCTTCCATCCAGGTCGCCGTCGCGCCGCCGTCGCGAACGAGCAAGCGCGCCTCCAGGCCGGGCCAGGCCGTGCCGAGCGAACGCTGCATGGCGGCAACGGCGTCGCGTGCCTCGCCCGCGTGATCGCGCCGGACGCGGTACCAGACGAACAGCTCGCGTCCGGCCACGACGGCCGATCAGTCCGGCGTGGCGACGTCGAGCGGAACGGCATAGGGCAGCGGACGCTGGCGCAGGCGCGGTCCGTCCGCGGCGCCGAGGCGGAGCTCTCTGCCGAGCGCGGCCAGGCGCACCTCGATCAACGCGCTGCCGCCCGAATGCTCCGGATGCGCGGCGGCGTAGGCGACCGTTCCCGCCGCCTCGCCCGCCGCCTCGGCGCCGTAGACGTCCTGGCCTTCAACGGGAAGCGAATCGCAATCGAACAGCAACGTCCTGCGCTTGGTCGTGCCACGGTACTGGCTGCGCGCGACGACCTCCTGCCCCGGGTAGCAGCCCTTCTTGAAATCGACGCCGCCGACCAGCTCGAAATTGACCATCTGCGGAACGAAGCGATCGACCGTCGCGAGTTCGATCGTGACGATGCCGCTTTCGACCTCGAGCCAGCGCCACGCGGCCGGCGTCAGCACCGGCGCTGCCGGGAGATCGAGGTCGCCAAGCGCCGGTGCCGCGAGCAGTGCGCGCTGCAGGCCGGCTGCGTCGGCGAGCCGAATCATCGAGGTCGTGCCGTACGGGCGCCATTGGCCGATCCCGGTGTCACCGAGGAGGGCCGTTGCCGCGGGGCCGGCGATGCCGGAGAGCGCGATCTCGTCACTGGCGTCGCTGAGCTTGCACTTGGCGCGCAGGACGAACATCGACAGGCGCTTAAGCGTCGGCGCGAGGATGCCGGCGGGGCAGGCGAGCAGGAACTCGTCTTCGGCGGGCCGCCAGACCACGAACGTGGCCTGCAGGCGCCCTTTGGCTGAACAGAACCCGGCCAGCCGCGCCGTGCCGAGATCGAGGCTGGCGACGTCGTTGGTAAGCTGGCCCTGGAGGAAGCTGGCGGCGTCGGCGCCGTGGGCGCGGATCACGCCGCGATCGGCGAGCCGGCAGATCCCGCCGACTGAAATCTCGTTTGACATGCGGCCATTATCATCAGCCGCAATGGTGACGAGAGGCGCTGGGTCTTGACGTCCGACGGGACGGGGTCTCGCCGCCGCGCATGAAATTCGGTCGCTTTTTCGTTCTCGTTGCGTTGGCCGCGGTGGTGGTCGCGATATCGCTCGCCGCCTCGTGGCTGGCCCGCCCGCTGTCGCTCGCGGCGGAGACTGCCGAGGTCTCGATAGAGCCCGGCCGAACGCCGCGCGAGATCGCCGACGCCTGGGTCCGCGCCGGCGTGCAGACCTCGCCGATGCTGCTCTACGAATGGTTCCGCTGGTCAGGGCGGGCGCGCCAGATCCGGGCCGGCAGCTATGAGATCGGCGCCGGCACGACGCCGATCCGACTGCTCGACAAGATGGTTCGAGGCGACCAGACGCTGGCGGCGGTGCGCTTCACCGAAGGCTGGACCTTTCGCCAGATCCGCGCCGAGCTCGCCCGTGCCGAGTCGTTGAAGCCGACCACCGCCGCGTTGAGCGATGCCGAGGT
>JBDSLQ010000056.1:0-5368 GCA_039916285.1 Caldimonas sp. | reverse complement strand
TGCGCTTGTTGCGATTGGTGTTGAGGAAGATCGGGCCCATCTCGGGATGGCGCGCCGGGCCGATCTGGCGCACCAGGTCGCCGAGCGGCGCCTCGATCTTGACGACGTCGGCGCCCATGTCGCCGAGAGACTGCGACGCGAACGGGCCCATCAGCACCGACGTCATGTCGATGACCTTGATACCGTGGAGCGGTCCCATGGCCGGTGTTCGGGTCTTTCGTGTTGCGGGCACCGAGGAGGACCGCTCGAGGAACGTCAAAGTATTCATGGGGGTGGACGATTCGTACACGGTATGAACCCTGTACTCGCGTGCGGTTCATGAGCAAGTACAGTCGATGCATGGTCAAGAACAGCGTGGCCGGCGCGGCGCCGCCCGGGACACCGGTCGCGTTGGCGGTCGCCGTGCTGGTGCTGTGCTTCGCGTTCAACTTCATCGGCCGCGGCGTCGCCGACACCTACATGGTGTTCCTGCTCCCGCTCGAGATGGAGTTCGGTTGGCACCGCTCGCAGATGACGAGCGTCTACTCCGCGCTGATGATCGTGAGCGGCCTGGCCGCGCCGCTCGGCGGCATGGTCTTCGAACGGTGGGGCCCGCGCCTCCTCTACGCCGGCGGCCTGGCCCTGCTCGGTGTCGGCTACTTCCTCGCCTCGAAGGTGACCGCGCTGTGGCAGTTCTACGTCTGCATCGGCCTGCTCGGCGGCCTCGGCGTCGCCGCCATCGGCATGGTGCCGGCGGCGGCGCTGATCAGCCGCTGGTTCGAGCGACGCCTGAGCACCGCGATCGGCCTGGCCTACGCCGGCTTCGGCTGTGGCTCGCTCGTGATCGTCCCGTTCGCGCAGACGCTGATCGACGCCGAGGGCTGGCGCCACAGCTACCAGGTCATCGGTACAGCAATGATCGTCCTGCTGCCGGTTTCGCTGGCGCTGCCATGGACCACGATCCGCGCCGGCGTGCCGTCGCTCGTCGCGCCACGCCAGCGCGTCGTCGCGGGTGCCGGGCCGGTGCGCGCCGCGCTGCGCCATCGCACCTTCTGGCGCCTCGTGCAGGTGATGTTCTTCACCGCCGTCGGCATGTACCTGATCGTCGTCCAGTCGGTCGCCTACCTCGTCGACGTCGGCTTCACCCCGCTGCAGTCGGCGACTGCGTTCGGTGCCGCCGGCGCGCTCTCGGTGCTCGGCGTGTCGAGCGCCGGCTGGCTGGCCGACCGCTTCGGCCACCGGCGCGCCGCCACGGTGAGCTTCGCCGGCACCTTCCTGGGCACCGCGTTGCTGTTCGCCATGTCGTTCGGCGCCAACCTGTGGCTGCTCGCCGCCCACGTGCTGCTGTTCGGCATCTGCCAAGGCGCTCGCGGGCCGCTCATCGCCGGCCTCAGCGCGCGGCTCTTCTCCGGGCCGGGCCAGGCGACGATCTACGGCGTGATCTTCGCGTGCATGTCGGTCGGTTCAGGGATCGGCGCGCTGCTTGCCGGCGCCCTGCACGACCTGACCGGCGGCTACCGCGCCGGCTTCGTCCTGTCGATGGTCTCGGTGCTGCTCGCGGCGTTGCCGTTCTGGACCTCCGACGCGCTCATCGCCGCCCGTCCCCGCGGGCTGCCGGCAGAGTGACCGCCCTTGACATGCGCTGTTCTTCTTGCCGAGGCTGCCCGTGAACGTCAAGCAAGCCGCCAACGTTCTCGACCTGATCGAGTTCTTCGCCGAGCACAAGCGGCCGGCCGCGCTGGCCGAGATCGCCAGGCACTTCGACTGGCCGCGCTCGTCGACCTTCAACCTGCTCGGCACCCTCGCAAGCCGCGGCTACCTGTACGAGCCGCGCGCGCGCGGTGGCTATTACCCGTCGCCGCTGTGGCTCTCGCTGCTGCAGCGGATCGACCGCGCCGAGCCGATCCCCGATCAGTTCCGGGCACTGCTGCGCGCGCTCGTCGAACGCACCGGCGAGACCGCGGTGCTGGCGGCGACGAGCGGCACCTTCGCGGTCTTCATCGACGCCGTCGAGTCGCCCAACGCCATTCGCTACACCGCCGCGGCCGGCAAGCTGATCCCGCTCCACGTCACGGCCACCGGCCGCGCCCTGCTCTCGCTGCTCTCGCCCGCCGATCGCGCCGGCATCCTGCGCCGCGCGACATTCGAGCGTTACACGCCGACGACGCTGATGAGCGTCGCCGCGGTCGAGAAGGAGATCCAGCGCTCGCGACAGCGGGGCTGGTTCGAAGGCGCCGCCGAATACACGGTCGACCTCGGCGGCGTCGCCCTGCCGCTGCAGGTGCCGCACCGGCAGTTCGCGGTGCTCGTCGCCGGGCCGATGTCGCGCGTCAAGACACGGGGTGGGGATCTGGCCAGGATCATCGCGAGCGAAGCCGGGAGCCATCTCGCCGACCTGATGCCGGCCGAGCCGAAAAAGCGGCGGGGCGAATAAGGCGACGCCAACCAGAGTCTGCTGGTCTCTCTCGATCCCCGGCGCGGCGCTGGCGATGTTTCCTGCTGCGGGCCGACCGGATATCGGCTCACGCGCGCGTCGCCGGCGTCGAGGGACCCTTCGGCCACTGCGTGGCCGGAATCCGTCGATTTGGCAGGAATCAGCCGCCGATTGCGCTATACCCCATGAACGGAGGTCCCAGATGAAGTCATTTCTCATGCGCGCGGTCGCGATCCTGGCTCTCGGCGTCTCCCTTATGCCGCCGCTCGCGTCAGCTCAGACTGCGCTGGTCATCAAGCCCCTCGTCGAAAAGAAGGTCGCGGCGTTGCCGGCGGGCGATCTCTTCTGGCGGATCGAGAATTTTGCGGCGCTCGAGCAGGCGAAGGCCGCCGCCGGCGAGTGGTCGCTGGCGGCCGAGTCGGCGGGCAAGGTGTGGCTCTTCACGCTCGGCCCGGCTGCTGCGTCAACCCCCAGCGGCAGCAAGGTCGCCGAGGTCGGGCCGATCGCCCGCGTCACGGCGAACGAGTACCTTCTGCGCATCAACGAGGCGAGCGGGCCACCCGGCGCGATGACGCCCGTGCACTCGCATCCGGGATCGGAGGCGTTCTTCGTCGTCGCCGGCGAGCAGAGCATCCGCGGCGCGCATGGCACGATGGTCGTCAAGGCCGGCCAGCCCGAGCCCGGCCACGGAGCGGCGATGGCGATGCAGGTGTCGAGCACCGGGTCGGTGAACCTGCACTCGCTGGTCATGTTCGTCGTCGACGCCGGCAAGCCGTTCTCGTCGCCGGCGACGCTGCCTTAGTCGGCACCGACGCGCGCGGCGCGTCGATCAGGTGCCGCAGAACGTGCGGTAGCTGGCAGTGACGTCGGGCGGCGCGGGCTCGGCATAGGACGCGTTGTCCCTGCTCTCCTCGTACGGGTGCCGTAAGGCTGCGAGCAGGCGATCGAAGGGACGAAGGTCTTCATCGTCGGAAGCGGCGGCGAGCGCTTCCTCGACGCGATGGTTGCGCGCAATGACCCACGGATTGACATTGCGCATCCGCTCGGCCCGCGCCGCGCCTGCGTTTGGTGCGCCCGTCGACGCGCCTTCGTCGTCGCGCGCGCAGCGAGAGCGCCAGCGCTCGAGCCATGCGTCGGGCGCAGCGACGTCGGCACCCGACACTGAGAACAGCTCGCGCAATGGCCCCTCATCGCCGGCGGCGGCGTCGGCGAGGCGGCGCCAGGCCAGCGTGAAGTCGACGTGTCCGGCGTGCAGGCCGGCGAGCCAGTCGTCGCCGAGCGTCGCGTCGGCGCCATCGTCGATGCCGTCCGTGCGCTGCAAGCCGAGCTTGGCGCGCTGGCCCGCGAGCAGGTGGCGGCGGTAGGCGGCCGGAAAAGCGTCGATCACACGCTTCGCCTCGGCCATTGCCTGCTCTTCGTCGTCGGCGAGCAGCGGCAGCATCGACTCCGCCAGGCGCGCCAGATTCCAGCGTGCGATGCTCGGCTGGTTGCCGAACGCGTAGCGCCCCTGGCTGTCGATCGAGCTGAACACCGCCGCCGGGTCGTACGCCTCCACGAAGGCGCAGGGCCCGTAGTCGATCGTCTCGCCCGAGAGGGTCATGTTGTCGGTATTCATCACGCCGTGGATGAAGCCGACGTTCATCCACTGCGCGATCAGCATCGCCTGGCGCTCGGCGACGCGTTCGAGCAGCCCGAGGAAGCGATGCGGCGCGCCCACGAGATCGGCGTCGTGGCGCGCGATGGTGTACTCGGCGAGCCGGCGCACGCGCTCGACGTCTCCGCGTGCGGCGAAGAACTGGAAGGTGCCGACGCGGATGTGGCTGGCGGCGACGCGCGTCAGCACCGCGCCCGGCAGCACCGTTTCGCGCAGCACCGGCTGACCGGTCGCGACGACGGCAAGCGCGCGAGTCGTCGGAATGCCGAGCGCGTGCATGGCTTCGCCGATCAGCACCTCGCGCAGCATCGGCCCGACCGCGGCCTTGCCGTCGCCGCCGCGCGAGAACGGCGTCCGGCCCGACCCCTTCAAGGCGATGTCGCGGCGCCGGCCGGCGCGGTCGATCACCTCGCCGAGCAGGATCGCGCGGCCGTCGCCTAGCTGCGGCGAGAAGCCGCCGAACTGGTGGCCGGCATAGGCTTGCGCGATCGGCTGCGCGCCTTCGGGAACGGTGTTGCCGGCGAACAGGTCGGCACCGGCCGCGCCAGACAAGGCGGCGACGTCGAGGCCGAGCTCATCGGCAAGCGGCTCGTTGAAGAAGAGCGATTTCGGCGCCGGCGCGGCTTCCGGCCGCCACGGCACGGAGAAGCCCTCGAGGTCGCGGGCGTAGGAGCTTTCGAGGTTGAAGGATGCGGTGGCCATGGTTTCGAAGGTGTGAAGCCGCGAGTGTGAAGGACCTTCGAGATCCGGGTCGGCGCCGGCGGCCGCTTTGGGCCCGCAGCCGCTCGTCAACGAAAACGAAGCCCGGGCGTTCTGTTCAGGCGGGATTCGCACGGGCGGATCCCCCCATTCCCAGGCCACTCGTGCCGAAAACCCACCCTCAGCTTTAGAAAGACACCATGAAGAATGCACTCATCGCCATCGCCTTCCTGATCGGCGCCGCCGGCGCCCACGCCCAGGCGACCACCGCCGCCAAGGAAATGGGCAAGGCCACCGCCGAGTCGACCAAGGCTGCCGGTGAAAGCACCAAGGCCGCCGTGAGCGGCGAGCCGGCCAAGACCGTGCACAAGGCCAAGGCCAAGGCGCACCGCGCCAAGGCCCGTCACTCCCGCCACGTGGCCAAGGACGCGATGACGCCGGCCACCAAGTAACAAGGCTTCGAACCATCGGCGCCGCTCGGCGGCGTTCGAGACGAGAAACGCGGCTTCGGCCGCGTTTCTTTTTTGGGACAGCTGCTCAGTACGTTTCGAGGTGCAGGCGCCCTTCGCGCTTCAGCGCCGGGCCGATCGTGCCGGCCCAGT
>JBDSLQ010000055.1:0-3565 GCA_039916285.1 Caldimonas sp. | reverse complement strand
CGACTGAAGGCGCCGGCGGCGAGCAAGCGCGGCAATGCCTGCGCGATGGCGTCGCCGCAGTGCCCGGCGGCCTCACCGAACGGGGTGCCGTTCGAGCACGCGTCGAGAAACGCGGCTTCTCCCCGCGTGATCGCGCGCCACGTCACCGCGCAATCCAGGCGCGTCAGGAGGGCGTTGTCGCCATGCCAGTCGATGTCCGTGCCCGTGTCGAGGCCGTCGCGGTGGCGCTGCCAGATCATGAAGGCAGGCACTTCCCGAAATGACGCCCAGCGGGCGGCGGCGTGGGGAACGAGAACCGCGTCGGCGAGCTCGGCCGGTGCGAGGCGCGCGAGTGTCCCGGCGTCGAGCCGACCCTCATCGGCAGCAAGATGCGATTCGGTCCAGAGCCGATCGAGCCGAGCGACATCGTGCAGGTAGGGAATATCGCGGGCGGGCTCGAATGACGCGAGGAAGGTCGGAAAGGTCGCCCCATAGCAGGCGAGCCGGCCGTCGGCGGAGGGCGAGCAGCGCATGAAGAGCACGGCAGCATCGTTGAACCAGTCCTGGCCGACGATCCGCAACACCGTCGGAAAGTTGGCGGCCAGGGCATCGATGCAGGCTGCGGCGACGGTGTTGCGGTAGACGGCGAATGCGGGCTGGCGGAGCAGCGCACCGACGGATATATCGATCGGCTTGACAGCGTCGGCCGCCTCGCAGACCAGCGCAGCCGCAAAGTCGCGCTGGAAGGCGTCGAGCGAGCTGGCGGCAGTCATCGCCGTGATTCCTGCCTCACGCGAGGACTGCCTCTTCTTGCTCGAGGACTCCATGCGCTCGGTCGCGCTCTTGCTTCAATTCGGCGAACGATGGCAGTTCGGCATCACGCTCGATCAAGGTCGGACGGGCGCCTGCCCGAGCGACGAAGTGCTCGTAGAGCGCCCAGACGGCTTCGGCAACCGGGGCGTCGTGCGAGTCGATGAGCAGCGCGGCGCCGAGGGCCGGGTCGTGCCGATGGCCGGCGAGATGAACTTCGCTCACTCGCCCGGCCGGAAAGGCGTCGAGGTAGGCGGTCGCGTCGTACCCGAGGTTGTGGGCACCGACCTGGACGTTGTTGACATCGAGCAGCAGCGTGCAGCCGCTGCGCCGGGCGATCTCGTCGAGGAAGTCGATTTCGCCCCAGTCGTGCCCTTCGAGGGCCAAATAGTGCGATGGGTTTTCGAGGGCGATGCTGCGTCCGATGCCGTCCTGGACACGACCGACATTGGCGACGATGCACTCCAGCGCCTCCTGTGTGCGCGGGAACGGCAACAGATCGGGAAAGCTCGTACCGGCGAATCGCGACCACGCAAGATGCTCCGACACCAGCGCCGGCTCGATGCGAACGACGAGCTTCGCCAACGCGGCGAGAGTAGCGGCATTGGGCGGAGCGCTGGAGGCGAGCGAGAGGGATACGCCGTGCAGCGAGACCGGATGGCGGTCTCGAATGGCGTCGAGCCACGCCAGTCGCGGGCCGCCCTCGACCATGTAGTTCTCGGCATGGACCTCGAACCACATGCCTATCGCCCGACAGTCGAGGGCGGCGTCGTAGTGCTCGGCCTTGAGGCCGAGCCCGGCGGTCAGGGCCGATGCGGCATGGCCGACACCGGCCCTCGACAGACGCACGGCGGCTCAGGACTTTGCGGTCAGCGAACCGATGCCCTTGGGCGTCTTCATGGTGGTGCAGGTGCCGGCAGCGACGCTCTTCCAGGCATTGCCCTGGTAGTCGGCCTTGGAGGTTCCGGCGCAGGTCGTGCCGGCGCCGGCAGCGCAATCGTTCTTGCCGGCCATGGCGACGCCGAAGCACTTCTCGGTCGCAGCCTTGTCGGCCATGTTCTTGTCGGCCATTGGCTTGTCGGCCGCGAAGGCGTTGCCGGCGAGGGCCGTGAGGGCAGCGGCGGCAAGGGCGAGGGAACGTGCATTCATGGGTGAAACTCCAGTGATGAGAAAAACATGGATGGCGCGTCATGTCGGGCGACAAGCCCCGGACTTTGCACGACCGCTCGCTACTTCGCGGCGGCGGCCGTGCCGGTTACAGCTGACGGCCAAGATATTCTTGCCTCGGCGCTGTAACCGGTCCGCGAGCCGCTCCGAATAGGCAAGAGCGTGTCGAGTCCGGACGAAGAGGGATTGCGAGCGCTCCTGGTCCTCGCGCTGGGCGGCGACAACGCCGCTTACGCCGCGTTCCTCGGCCACATCGGAAGCCGCTTGCGCGGCTACTACCGTCGTCGTTCTTCGGCCTTTCCGGACGACGTGGAGGATCTTGTGCAGGAAGCGATGCTCGCCATCCACAACCAGCGCCACAGCTATCGCAGCGCCCAGCCGGTGACCGCATGGGTATATGCCATCGCCCGCTACAAGCTGATCGACGCCTTGCGCGCGCGGGCGACCCGCACCGGCGTCCTGGTACCTCTCGACGACGACGATGAAGCGATCCTGACCGACAACCAGCCACAGGCACTCGAGGCGCGGCGCGATGTGCTTGCGCTCGTCGCGTCGCTGCCCGATCGATTTCGCCTGCCGATCCTGCACGTCAAGGTCGAAGGGCTGTCGGTGGCGGAAGCGGCGGCACTCCTTGGCATGTCGGAGTCCGCGGTGAAGATCGGCATTCATCGCGGGCTGAAAGCGCTTGCAGCTCGCGTACGGGGGAAAGAATGAAAACCGAAGAGTTGATCGCCATGCTCTCGCGCGGCCCGATCGCGGCCGACCGGCATGTGAGCGAGCGTCGGATCGGCGCCGCGGCGGCCGGGGGAGCGCTCGTCGCGGCGATGCTCATCGGCTCGCTGCTCGGGCCGCGCCCCGACATCTCGGCCGCGATGCTGCTCCCTGCGTTCTGGTTCAAGCTCGCGTTTCCGGTCTCGCTCGCCTTGGCGGCGTATGCCGCGACGTGCCGGCTGGCGCGACCGAACCCGGCCCTGGGCAGAACATTGGCGGCCCTGGTGGCGCCTCTCGCCATCGTGGCTCTGGTGGCCAGCTTCGCGACTTTCGACGCGCCGGCCAGCACCCGTGCAGCTCTCGTCCAGGGGCACAGTGCCATGGCGTGCACGGCGTCGATCGCCTTGTTCTCGCTGCCGGCTTTCGCCATCGCGCTGCTTGCGTTGCGAACGCTCGCGCCGACGCGCCCGCGCCAGGCCGGCGCGTGCGCCGGCCTTCTCGCCGGCGCAGTTGCAGCCTCGGTGTATGCCTTTCATTGCGACGAGACGACAGCGCCCTTCATCGCGGTCTGGTATGTGCTCGGCATGGCGGTGCCGACCGCCCTTGGCGCCGTGCTGGGACCGAGGCTGCTTCGCTGGGTTTGAAAAGCGGTAGCGCGTGAAGGGGGATCGCTACATCAGGCGCTCTCAGCGGCTCTGAGAGAAGGTTCATCGAGCGGACCGACCGCGGGTCGCCTCCGCAGCAGGTACCAGGCTGCGGGAATGGATCGCCGAGGCTCATGCGGGGACATGGCGTTTCTTCCGGAACCAAGCGCGTGGCGCGCGTGACGTTCGCGGTTTGCGCATCAGCAGGTATGCCGCCGGGATCACGAACATCGACAGCAGCGGCGCCGTGATCA
>JBDSLQ010000054.1:0-4657 GCA_039916285.1 Caldimonas sp. | reverse complement strand
CGCAACTCGCTGATCGACGGCATGCCGCGCAGCCGGTCGACGACAGCGCGCAAGGTGATTCCCGAATCGGCGAGGTCGTCGACGAGGAGAACGCGGCCCGCGAGCTCGCCGCGCGGCAGGGTGATGTATTTGGCGAGGTCGAGCCGGCCCTGGATGGTGCCGGCCTCGGCCCGGTACGAGCTCGTTGCCATGATCGCGAGCGGCTTGTCGAAGACGCGCGAAATCACGTCACCCGGTCGCATGCCACCTCGCGCGAGGCAGAGGATCTGGTCGAACTGCCATCCCGAGGCGTCGATCTTGAGCGCCAGGCGCTCGATCAGCATGTGGTACTCGTCCCAGGAAACGTAGAGATGTTTGCCGTCATCGGTGAGCATGTCGTCCTCGGCGCTGTCGGTTCTGTTGAACGCTAGAGCGAGAGGGCCATCTGACGGCGCGCAGACGCCGGCTCGGCCTCGGGCCGGTACGGGTGGCGCAGCAAGATGGTGTGCTCGCGGTCGGGCCCGGTCGAGACCATGTCGATCGGCGCGCCGATCAAGCTTTCCACGCGCTCCAGGTAGCGCCGCGCGTTCTGCGGCAACGCATCCCAGCGCGTCACACCGAAGGTGCTTTCGGGCCAGCCCGGGAAGGTCTCGTAGATCGGCACGCAGGCGACGATGTCGTCGGCATCGAGCGGCAGGATGTCGATCCTCTCGCCGCGCAGCTCGTAGCCGACGCACACCTCGATGTCGGCCAGCCCGTCCAGGACGTCGAGCTTCGTGATGCACAGGCCGGAGACGCCGTTGATGATGATCGAGCGCTTGAGGAGCGCCGCGTCGAGCCAGCCGCAGCGGCGCGCCCGCCCCGTCACCGTGCCGCGTTCCTGGCCGACGGTCGAGAGGTGATGGCCGATCGATCCTGGCACGTCGATCGGCAGCTCGCTCGGGAACGGCCCGCCGCCGACACGCGTCGTGTAGGCCTTGGTGATGCCGAGAATGTAGTGGAGCAGGTCCGGTCCGACGCCCGAGCCGGCGGCGGCGTTGCCGGCGACGCAGTTGCTCGACGTCACGAACGGGTAAGTGCCGTGATCGATATCGAGAAGCGTTCCCTGCGCGCCCTCGAACAGGATGTTGGCGCCGTCGCGATGGGCGTTGTAGATCGTGTAGCCGACGTCACCGATCATCGGCCGCAGCTCCTCGCCCGCCTGCATCGCCATCTCGAAGATCGGCTCGAAGGCGAGCGGCTCGACGTGAAAGAAACCCTCGAGCGCGAAATTGTGAAGGGCGAGCAGCTCGCGCAGCTTGGCGGCGAAGCGTTGCGGGTGCTTCAGGTCCTGGACGCGCAGCGCGCGGCGCGCGACCTTGTCTTCGTAGGCCGGGCCGATGCCCTTGCCGGTGGTGCCGATCTTGCCCGCGCCGCTCGATTCGCGGAGCAGCTCGCGCGCCTTGTCGACCTCGACGTGGAAGGGCAGGATCAGCGGGCACGATTCGCTCACCAGCAGGCGCGAGCGGACCTCGATCCCCATCGCTTCGAGCCGGCGGATCTCGCCCAGCAGGTGCTGCGGATCGACGACGACGCCGTTGCCGATGCAGCAGCGCACGCCCGCGCGCATGATTCCTGACGGGATCAGCTGCAGCGCCGTCTTGACGCCGTTGATCACCAGCGTGTGGCCGGCGTTGTGCCCGCCCTGGAACCGCACCACGGCCTGGGCATGGTCGGTGAGCCAGTCGACGACCTTGCCTTTGCCTTCGTCGCCCCACTGGGTGCCGACGACGACGACGTTCCGGCCCGGGCCGCCCGCAGGTGTTGTCGTCTTCAAGCTCGCGTTCATGCCGTTCCTGGGGATGAAAAGTCGAAGGGCGCGGAAGCGGATGCTTCAGCGCTGCGCAACGGTCCAGCGGCCGCCCGCTTCGACCAGGTTGCGACCGGCGGTTACCGCACCGACGCCGAGTTCGGCGACGACCACCTCGCCGCTCGCGCGCAGCTTGCGCATCGCGCCGCGCATGCCGGCATCGTCGCCGGCCGGCGCGCGGATCGGCTCGGCCGGCACCGGCGGCCGCGACAGCATTGCCAGGTCCTTGACGTCGAGGCCGAAGCCGACCGCCGGACGATTGCGGCCGAAAATCGCGCCGACCTCGTCGTAGCGGCCGCCGCGCGCGATCGCGTCGCTGGCGCCGCGCGCGTAGGCGGCGAAGCGGGCGCCGCTGTAGTAGGCGTAGCCGCTCGAATCGGCCAGATCGAAGCCGATGCGGGCGCGCGGATGGCCGCGGCGCGCGCTCTCGGCGAGGCGGCGCAGATCGGCAAGCGCGGCGGCGATCCCGGCGCGACCGGGCAGCGCACGCGCTGCTTCGTCGAGCACGGCGTCATCGCCGTAGAGGCCGATGAGCGCTTCCAGCCCCTGTCGTGCCGGCGCCGGAAACGCGGCGCCGAGCGAGCGGATCTCTGCCGCGTCCTTGGCCGCCAGCGCCGCGTACACCGCATCGAGGCGAGGCGCGTCGACCGGGACGCCGGCGAGCACGGCGCGCACGATGCGCGCGTCGGCCAGGTCGACGACGACGTCCTCGATCGCGGCGACGTGCAGGCACTCCAGCATCAGGTCGAGGATCTCGAGATCGGCCGACAACCCTTCGTGCCCGTAGATCTCGGCGCCGAACTGCAACGGCTCGCGGGTAGCGCCGGCGCCGGAGGCGCGCGCGTGCAGCACCGGCCCGCAGTAGCAGAGACGCACGACGCCGCTGCGGTTGAGCATGTGGGCGTCGATGCGGGCGACCTGCGGCGTGCTGTCGGCCCGCAGGCCTAGCGTCCTGCCGCTCAGCTGGTCGACGAGCTTGAAGGTCTGCAGGTCGAGCGCGTGGCCGGTGCCCGAAAGCAGCGACTCGATGTGCTCGAGCATCGGTGGAATGACCAGCTCGAAGCCGAAACCGGCGGCAGCGTCGAGCAGGCCGCGGCGCAGGGCTTCGATGTGGCGTGCCCGCGCCGGAAGAACATCGGCGATGTGCTCCGGCAAGAGCCAGGCAGAGGACATGCGAAAACGCCCGCTATTAAAAAGCAAATTGTACGGGGACGGACGGCCGGTGCCGGGCCGCTCCCGAGGCCGCCGAGGCCCGTCGACGATCCGCTCCGCGTCGAGGACGCAGGGTACCCCCACACGACGGCATCAGGACCAGAACGCCAACAGCATCGCCACCCCGGCGACGACGCTGACCAGGCCGAGGAAGCGGATCTGGCCGTCGCTCATCTGCAGCGCGTGCTCGAAGATCCGCCGCCACGAGATCGGGCTCACGAATGGCAGCAATCCTTCGGCGATCAGCATCAAGGCGACCGCACTGAGCGCGACGTCCCAGAACGCGACCGACCCCAATCGCTATTTCCGCGGCGGCGGCGGCGCTGCGCGTGCCGGCGCCGACGGCGATCCGCCGCCCGCGCCGCGCATCGACTTGAAGAACTCGCCGCTCTGATCGACGATCATCACGTCGGACTTGCTGCGAAAGCTCGCGCGGTACGCCTCGAGGCTTCGGTAGAACTGGGCGAACTGCGGGTCGCGACCGAACGAGTCGGCGAAGATCGCCGACGCCTTGGCGTCGCCGTCGCCCTTGACCTTCTGCGCGTCGCGGTACGCCTCGGCGACGATCACCTCGCGCTGGCGGTCGGCGTCGGCGCGGATCTTCTCGCCTTCAGCGGCGCCGGTCGAGCGCAGCTGGTTGGCGACCTGCTTTCGCTCCGATGCCATCCGGCTGTAGATCGATTCCGTGATGTTGCCGACGAAGTCGACCCGCTTGATGCGCACGTCGAGAACCTCGATGCCGAACGACTTGGCGTCGTCGATGAGGCGGCTACGAACGTCCTGCATGACCTTGTCGCGCGCGGTCGAGAGCACTTCGCCGACGGTGCGCTTGGTCACCTCCTCGTTGATCGCCGCGTGGACGATCGGCGACAGGCGCGCCTCGAGGTTCCTCATGTCGGCGCCGTTGTTGCGGATGAACTGGCGCGGGTCGGTGACGCGCCACTTGACCAGCCAGTCGATCACCAGGCTCTTCTTCTCGGCGGTGAAGATCGGCCGCGTTTCCGGGCTGTCGAGCGTCTGGATGCGGCGGTCGAGGAAAGCGACGTTCTGGAACGGCGGCGGCAGCTTCCACTTCAGCCCGGGCTCCTGGATCACCTCCTTGATCTGCCCGAACTCGTAGACGACAGCGACCTGGCGCTGGTCGACGATGAACAGCGTCGAAGACGCGAGCATGAGCAGCAGGAGAAAACCGCCGCCGATGAGACCGAGACGATTCATCACGGCCTCACCGGCTGTCGCGGTCGCGGCCGCGCTGGTTTTCGCGCGAGCGGACGTCGACGCTGTTGCTCGCCGGCGCCGCTTCCGAGGCGACCGCAGGCGCCGCTCCAGCGCCCGTCGCGGGAGCGGCCGGGGCCACGGCCGCCTGCTGCAGCAGCCGGTCGAGCGGCAGCTGGAGCAGGCTGGTGTTGCTGTGCGCGTCGACCATGACCTTGGTGATGTTCGAGTAGACCTCTCGCATGGTGTCGATGTAGAGCCGCTCGCGCGTCACCTGCGGCGCCTTCTGGTATTCGGTGAGCTGGCGGCCGAAGCGGTCGCCGTCGCCCTCGGCCTGCGAGATGACGCGCGACTTGTAGCCTTCGGACTCCTCGCGCAGCCGCGCTGCGGTGCCTTGCGCCT
>JBDSLQ010000053.1:0-5963 GCA_039916285.1 Caldimonas sp. | reverse complement strand
GCTCCGGCCTGCCGGCGAAGAGCTTCGCGTTCGACGTTCGCCCGGTGGACGGCGCCGGTGCGGCACCGCTGGTCGCGTTTCACGCCGAGCAATCGTTCCTGCTCGCCTCGACCACCAAGGTCGTCACTTCGCTCGCCGCGCTCGACCTGCTCGGCCCGCGCCACCGCTGGCGCACGAGCGCGTATGCCACCGGGGCGGTCGTCGGCGGACGCCTCGCCGGCGACCTGGTCATCGTCGGCGGCCCGGTCGGTCTCACCGGCAACGAGCTGCGGCGCTGGTTCGCGCAGATGCGCGCCGAAGGGCTGCAGGCGATCGCCGGCAACATCGTCCTCGACGACGTCGCGCTGCTGCACGAGCGCGATCCGAAGCAGGCGCGAACGACCCAGGAGGAGCGCGCCCCGGACGCGCCGATCGACGCCCGCACCTACAACCTCGGCAAGCTGCTCGTCTCCGTCAGGCCCGGCGCCGGCGATCGCGCCGTGGTGTCGCTCAAGCCGCGGCCCGCCAACGTCCTTGTCGTCAACGACGTGCTGATGGGCGGCGGCTGCGCCGCCTGGGCGCGCTGGAAGAGCGCCGCCGAGATCGAGAGCGGGCCCCCGCTGCAGCTCTGGGTGCGCGGCCGATGGCGACCCGACTGCGGTGCCGACGACATTGCCTATGTCGTGCCGCCGCCCGAGGTTCGCCTCGAGCCCGAGCTCGGCGGCGCACCGGCGCTGCCGATCGCGGCGCCGCGAATGGTCGCCGACCTGTGGGCCGAGGCCGGCGGGTCGCTGCGCGGGCATGTCGTCGAGCGCGAGGTCGCCGCGCTCCGGCCGCACGCGGCGCGCTGGTCGAGCGAGCTGCTGACGCCGGTCGGCGAGGTCCTTCGTGAGATGAACAAGACGAGCAACAACGAAGCCGCCCGCCACGTGCTGCTCTCGCTCGCCCCGGGCGGAGAGAGCGCCGGCGCGGCAGGGATCAAGGTCGGCGCGCTGAAGGCGGCGCAGGAGCGAATGCGCGGCTGGCTGCGGACGCAGGGGCTGCGCGACGGCGACATCACCGTCGTCGTCGGCTCGGGGCAGTCGCGCGGCGAGCGCGGCAAGCCGCGCGCGCTCGTCGATCTGCTCCGCAACGCCTGGCGCGGCGCCGACTCGCAGACGCTCGTCGATTCGCTGCCGATCGCCGGCGTCGACGGCACCCTGATCCATCGCATGACCAGCGGTGCGGCGACCGGACAGGCGTACCTGAAAACCGGCACGCTCTCCGATACCCGTGCCCTCGCCGGGTTCGTGCGCGCGAAGAGCGGCCGCGTCTACGCGGTTTCGCTGGTGGTCAACAACCTCGAGGCCGCCAGGGGCAGGCCAGCGCTCGACGCAATCGTCGAGTGGGTCGCGAAGACCGGTTGAGCAACCGTCGGAGTCGCTTCGCGAAGATCGCTGCTCAACGAATCAGCAGCACAGGCACACTGGTCTTGGCAAGCACTTTGGTCACCACCGAGCCGAGGATCAGGTTGGCAATCTCGCCGTGGCCGCTGGAACCCATCACGATCAGGTCGAAGTGCTCTTGAGCGGCACGGTCGGCAATCGTTTCGGCGACCTGGCCGACCGTGTATACGAACGTGGGCTGGATTCCCTTCTGCTCGAAAAACGCACGGATCGGCTTGAACACGGTCTCTGCATCGGACTCGTAGAACTCGGTCACGGCCTTCTGGCCGACGAACGAGGCAGCGCGGTGCGGGACTGCGAGCACGCCATGCAAGACGGTGTATTGATGCTTCGGGCCGAGCAATTCGTCGTGAGCCGCGAGGTACGACAGCATGCGCTTGGTGTAGGAGCTGCCGTCCGCGGCAATCAGGATCTTCATCGGTCTCCTCGGTCGGGACAGGTGCGGCGAACAGGGAGGTCGCTTTCCGAGGCGACGCGCGTCACCGGAAGGATTTCACCGCTGGAAGACCGAGGGTACTCAATGCAAACCCGGGTGGGCCCGGCGTTCGCGCCGCTACCGGGTAGGCGGCAGCGCCGTGACGAACGGATCGGAGACGTCAGCCGTCGGCATCAGGCCTCGGCCCACGGGAGCATCATGGTCAGGAAAAGCAGCTTCTCGAACTCGGGCTCGAAGCGGTCGATGATCGCCTGCGGATGGGCGCACAGCGCCTCATCGGTGATGAGCCCGAACTGGACGCCGCCGCCGTACGACAGGATGCTGACGCCGACGCCGATGTCGCCCGACGCCGGGACCCAGAACATCGTCTGGCGCAGCGTCGAGCCGCAGAACTTGAGCGGCACCGCCGGTCCCGGCACATTGGTCATGACCGCTGTCGCCTTCTTGGCGAAGAGGCCCAGGATCGCGTCCTGCACGGGCTGCACCATCTGGCCCGCGACGGCGAGCACGGCGAACGCGAGCAGAGGCTGGTAGCTCGACTTCAGCTCGTTCATCCGCGCGCGCACGGCGAGGACGCGCTCGACCGGGTTCTCGATGCCGATCGGCAGGACCAGCGGCGCCAGGCCGAAGCGGTTGCCGAGCTGCCAGGCCTGGTCGAGCGGGCGCAGGTTGACCGGCACCATGGCGCGGATCTCCTTGCCCGCCGGGTCGTCGCCCTGCTCGCGCAGCCACGCGCCGATCGCGCCGGCGACCGAGGCGAGGAGAACGTCGTTGATCGAGCCGCCGATCGCCTTGCCGATCGCCTTGACGTCGGCGAGCGCGATCGGCTCGCCCCAGGCGACACGCTTCTCGCCACTCGGCTTGCCCTTGAGCAGCGTCGGCGAGTCGTCGTCCATCAGCGCCATGGCGGCGACGTCGCCCATCACCTTGGCGCCGAGGCGGGCGTTGGCGATCGTTCCGGCAAGCCCCTGCTGCGGATCGGCTAGCACCTCGAGTGCGCGCGCGATCGACGCCTCGGCCAGGGCGGCCGCCTTGGCCGAGAGGCCGCCGAGCGGCTTGAGCACGGCGTCGGCGAGCCAGTCGCCGCTGTCTTCGCCGGGCATGTCGCGGCGCTCGCGACGCGGCGGCTCGCTGCCGCCGTCGGTGATCGCCATCATCACCGAGATCAGGGCGATGCCGTCGCCGATGCAATGGTGGACGCGCGCGATCAGCGCGCTGCCGCCCTCGTAGCCGTCGATCAGGCGGAATTCCCAGAGCGGGCGCTTAGGGTCGAGCGGCTCGCTCGCCAGCTCGCCGACCCGCGCCTGCAGCGCGGCGCGCTCGCTCTGGCCCTTCTTCGGCACGAGCTTGTCGCGAACGACGTGGCGATGGATGTCGAAGTCCGGGTCGTCGCACCAGTAGGCGCCGCTCGCGTCGCGGACCGCGGCATGGCGAAAGCGCTCGTAGCGAAGCAGCTTGTCCTCGACGCGCCGGCACAGCGCTTCGTAGTCGATCGCCGGGGTCAGCAACCAGACGCCGACGATCATCATCAGGTTGACGTCGTTGTCCATGCGCAGCCACGCGGTATCGACGCGCGACATGCGCTCGCGCCTGGCGGCAGGGGAGATCGTCGTCGTCATTCGCGGCGCGGCGGCATCTTCATCGGAGGGTCGCCAAGATGCTGGCTAAGATGGGCGCAGTCAATCGCGACTTTCACTACGACCCCACGAAGGAGACATCGCCATGGCCGACCTGAAGTCGAAGTTCGAGCAAGCCGTCGTCGATTCAAAGAGCCTGCCCGAGAAGCCCGACAACATGACCTTGCTCAAGCTCTACGCGCTCTACAAGCAGGCCTCCAGCGGCGACGCCGACGGCAAGCGGCCCGGCTTCGGCGACATGGTCGGGCGCGCCAAGTGGGACGCATGGAACGGCCTCGCCGGCAAGTCGGGCGACGAGGCGAAGCAGGAATACGTCGACCTGGTCGAATCGCTGAAGTGACCCCGGCGCGGAAGGCGCCCTCGGTCATCCTGAGCAAAGCGACGGATCCCTTCGCGCCTACCTCTTCTTCGCCGCCGTCTTCGCGACTTTCTTGTTCGCGACGCTCGCAGCGGCGAGCACGGCGTCGACGTTCTCCTCGATCCCCGCCTCGATCGAGCCGCGAAAGGCGCCGAGCAGCAGGCCCAGGCGCGCGGTAAGGTCGAACGAATCGGCATCGACGACGAGGCGGCCCTCGACGCCGGCGCGAGCGAACTCGACGACGTCGCTCGTCTTGCCTTCTATGACCGTGCACTCCATGCCGAATTTCTCTTCCACGGCCTCGGCCCATTGCCACGCCGTCTTGCGCGCCTTGGCCAGGCCGAGGCGATGCTCGCGGTGGATGTGGATGTCGGCCATGGGCGCTCCGCTGTCGAGTTGAGGATCAGGGACTCGCCCGAGCTTAGCGCTCGAGCGCCGCGCGCCGCTCGGCCGGGGGCAGCGCGGCGATCCGTCGCACCTCGGCGTAGAAACGCAGGAAGTCGCGGCCCTCACGCTCGAACATCTTCTCGAACGCCGGCACCAGGCCGGTGTAGCTCGCGAGAACGCCGAAGGCGGCGTTGTCGGCCTGCGCGAACCATGCGTCGTAGCCGGCGTAGCCGTTCCAGCGCGCCGCTTTCATCGCCGCGTGGTCGGCGCGCAGGCGCGCCAGCACGTTGGCCTTCTCGGCACGCTTGGCGTCGTTGCCCAGCGCGCTGGCGTAGAGGCGCGCCAGCTCGTCGCGGTATCGCGACGTGAGGGCACGGAAGTCGGCACGCCTCGCATCGGCGACGTCGTGCTCGGCGCGCGCCGCAGGCGCCCCCCGCTCGGCCAGCCAGCGCTCGGCGCCGAGCTTCTCGACCGTGCTCGCGAAGGATTCGTTGAAGAGCGTGTCGCCTGGCGCAAAAGCGACCTGGTGGGCGAGCTCGTGGAAGACCAGCCGCGCGAGCTCGCCCTCCGGGTAGCCGATGAAGGTGTTGAGGAGCGGATCGGCGAGCCAGCCGCCGCTCGGCAGGCGCCCGAGCGTCGAGTAGGCGGGCACCGGGTAGACGGCGGCGTCGAGGCCCTCCGCGCGCAAGTCGGCGGCGAGTGCTTCCGCACCCGCTGGCGCGTAATAGCCGCGATAGCCGACGCAGCCGACGATCCAGAAGCACCACGTCTTGGGCACCAGCGAAAGCTCGGGCGCGGCAACGACGTTCCATACCGCCGCCGGCCGGCGCAGGTCGGCATAGCGGCGGTAGCTCGCGTTGTCGGGCTCGGACAGCGCGCTGACGGCGAAGTCGCGAATCCGTTGCGAGAGCGCGAGCCGTTCCTTCAGCGCCGGGCTCGTCGCCGGATCGGCAACCACCTGCGGCACCGGCCGCGCCGCCTGCAGCAGCTCGAGGTGGCCGGTCACCGAGCGCGCGTAGTAACCGACCGTGCTGCAGCCCGATGTCAGGCACGCCGCGCCGGCGACGAGCAGCGTCGCCGCGATCCCGCCGAATGCCCAGGCCACGACCCGTGCGCCGCGACTCACGCCGCGGCCGGGGCGGCGGCGGCCTCGACCTCGACCAGGCAGTCATAGAAGCTCGGCCCGCGGCCGATGTCGGTCAGGCGCTGGTGGGTCAGCTCGTTGCCGTTCTTGCCGTCGCTGGCGAGCTTCTTCCACCAGACGCCGAGGCCGTTGACGACCCCCGTCCGCGCCCGCGCGCCGACGACGGCCTTGCAAACGATGCTGCCGCGGTCGTTGAAGATTCTGACGCGCTGGCCGTCGACGATGTCTCGCGCTGCCGCGTCGGCCGGCGCGATCTCGAGCACCGGTTCGCCCTCGATCGCGCGCAGGCTGGTGACGTTGACGAAGCTCGAGTTGAGGAAGTTGCGCGCCGGCGGCGAGATCATGGCGAGCGGGAAGCGCCGCGCCAGCTCGGGCGTGCTCGTCGCCGACTCGTGGTTGGGAACATGGTCGGGAACGCCGAGGCCCGGAACGTCGACACGGCACTTGCCGTCGGCGGTCGGAAAGCCGCCGGTGGCGAACGGCGCTTCGGCGATCCTGAGCTTGACCCAGCCACTGGCGCGCAGCTCGTCGAAGTCGACGCCGCCCGCCGCCGCCGGCCGCAACGCGATCCGTGCCA
>JBDSLQ010000052.1:0-5959 GCA_039916285.1 Caldimonas sp. | reverse complement strand
GGCGCCGGAATCGCGCTCTGGCTCTGGGGCCGCGGCCGGGTCCCGGGCGAGGCCGTCGCAGCGCCGGCGCCGTTGCGGGCGAACAAGGCCTGATGCGCCAGATCTTCCTCGACACCGAGACGACCGGCCTCAGCCCCGAGTCGGGCGACCGGATCATCGAGATCGGCTGCGTCGAGATCGTCAACCGGCGCCTGACCGGGCGAAAGATCCACTTCTACGTCAACCCCGAGCGGCGCAACAGCGTCGATGCGTACAAGGTGCATGGACTGTCCGACGAGTTCCTCGCCGACAAGCCGCTGTTCGCGCAGGTCATCGACGAGCTGATCGAGTTCGTTCGCGACGCCGAGATCATCATTCACAACGCCGCCTTCGACGTCGGCTTCCTCGACGTCGAGCTGCGCCGGATCGGCCGGCCGGCATTTCTCGAGCACGGCGTTCGCGTCACCGACAGCCTGTCGATGGCGCGCGACTCGTTTCCGGGCAAGTCGAACTCGCTCGACGCCTTGTGCAGGCGCTTCGAGGTCAACAACACCATGCGCGACCTGCATGGCGCACTGCTCGACGCGGGCCTTCTCGCCGAGGTCTACATCCGAATGACGCGGGGCCAGGACTCGCTCGTCATCGACGCCGGTGACCCGATGTCGGGCGATCTGGCGGCGCAGCCGATCGATTTCAGCGCGCTCCTGCTGGTCGTCATCGCCGCCGACGAGGACGACCTTGCCGGCCACGCGGCGATGCTCGCGGAGATCGACAAGGCGAGCGGCGGACGCGTGGTTTGGCGCATGCCGGCAACGCTGCCCGACGAGCTCGCCATGGCACAATGAATGCCTTCCGCAGGCGGCCTTCGCGCCCCGCGCGGGCGGTTAGCTCAGGGGTAGAGCACGTCCTTCACACGGACGGGGTCGGGGGTTCGAAACCCTCACCGCCCACCAGCTGAAACAACGGCCTGGCCGCCTCCGGCCTGCTGACTCCCGCAAGTGAATTACTTGGGGACGACCTTGTGCGCGATTGCGCTTAGCGTCTTCTCGGCATTGCGTCGCGCCGTCGTCTCATCGGCGGCGAGCGACCGGATCGTCAACAGATCGCCGTCGCGAAATATCACGGCGGTCGAGCCGGTGCCGACGCCAGTCGCATATGTGGTGATCAGCCCACCGCCGGTGCCACGTCCAGTGCGGACAGCTTGCAGGTGGGGCTCCTGGATCGACAGAGAGCCTCCAGTTGTGCGATGGTGGTCTGGCCGGAGCGCACGCGTTGCTCCGTGCCGTCGTCCTGGCGTCCGAGCTGCACGTCGACGACGGGTTGGCCTTCGCATTCCAGGCAACTCAGGGTAAGGCGAGCTGCCTCGGTCTTGCGGATGAAGCGGGCGCCGAGCGCGGCACTTGCTCGGGCGGCGACGATCGAGAGATCCCGGACCAGGAAGCCTCCGGCGTGAGCTCCCACGGCCGCGAAGGCGGCGAAAGCCGCAGGCAGGAGGTGCAGGGCGCGGGCGCCTCGCGCTAGGATGCGGCGCCGCCGCCCCGTCGATGGTCGACGGCAATGAGGAGCTTCCCCATGGCATCGGACAGCGACGCGATCTTCCTGAAGAACTGCTGGTACGTCGCGGCCTGGGATCACGAGCTGATCGACGGTGCCAAGCTGGCGCGGACGATCCTCGAGAAGCCCGTCGTCATCTACCAGGGCGAAAGCGGCAGGGTGGTGGCGATGGAAGACCGCTGCTGTCACCGCGGCGCGCCGCTGTCGATGGGCAGGATCGAAGGCGACTGCATTCGCTGCATGTACCACGGCATGAAGTACGACCCCAGCGGCCGCTGCATCCAGATCCCCGGGCAGGACGTCATCCCCGCCAAACTCGGCGTGCGCAGCTATCCGGTCGTGGCACGCGACCACCTGGTCTGGATCTGGATGGGCGATCCCGCGCTTGCCGACCCGGGCCAGATCGTCGACTACGGGCCGCTGCACGACCCGGCCTGGCGCGGCATGCCGGCGTACATGCACTACGACGCCAACTGGCTCCTGATCGTCGACAACCTGAGCGACTTCGCCCACCTCGCGTTCGTCCACACCAAGACGCTCGGCGGCTCGGAGGAATATGCCTACCAGAGCCGGCCGCTCGACATCGAGCGGCTCGCCGACGGCTTTCGGGTCGAGCGCTGGCACATGAACAGCGACGCGCCGCCGTTCCACAAGAAGGTCATTGCGGACAAGACCGCCAAGGTCGACCGCCGCAACATCGGCCGCATGCTGGTGCCGGGCATCTTCTTCCTCGAGTCGATGTTCGCGCCGGCGGGGAGCGGGGCCAAGACGGGCAACATCGCCGGTGCGCGCCAGTACCGCAATTGCCAGTTCATGACGCCCGAGACGCGCCGGACCACCCACTTCTTCTGGAACTATCTGCACAACTTCGACCTCGACGACCCGAACGTGGCGCTGTCGCTGTGCCACAGCCTGCGCGAGGGCTTCATGGAGGACAAGGCGATCATCGAGGCGCAGCAGAAGCTGTTCGACCGCGAGCCCGACACGACCCTGCTGGCGATCGCCGCCGATGCGCCGCTGGCTCACTTCCGGCGCGTCTTCGGGCTGCGTCTGGCAGCCGAGCGCGAGTCGGTCGCGACGCCGGCCTGAGCTGACGGCGGCGGTCAGTCGCCGAGGGGCGGGAGGAGCTTCCTCAGCACATCCGGGTCGACGGGCTTTTGCAGGTAATGGTCGACGCGGGCGAACGTGTCCGAGACGCGCTCGTCGTCGTGCTCGCGGCCGGTGACGGCGATGAGGACGATGTCGTCGCCGTAGCGCGTGCGGAGCGTGCGCGTCAGCTCGTTGCCGTCCATTCCCGGCATGCCGATGTCGAGCAGCACGCAATGCGGCCGGTGCGTCTCGATCAGGGCCAGGGCGGCGGCGCCGTCGGTCGCCATCCAGACCTTGTAGCCGCTCAGCTTGAGCGCCTCGGCGAGCGCTTCGGCGGCGTCGACGATGTCGTCGACCACCACCACCCGGACGTCGTCGTCTCTCACGACCGGTTCCTCATCGCGGTCGGATCGGCGTGTAGAGCTGGTCGGCGGCGGCCTCGGGCTTCATCAGGCGCCAGCGCTCGAGCTCGGCAAGCTCGCCGACCGACCGCTCTGCTTCCTCGGACTTGATGATCGGGTCGAGGGCGAGAACGCGGGCGACACAGCGGGCGATCCACTCGCGGTTGTCGCGAACGTATTCGCCGGGTGCCTGGATGCGCTCGACCGGGATGCGCTCGGTCCGCTCGAAGCGCGCTTCGTGGCCGAGGCCGAGGGTGTTCTGGAAGTCGGCGCTGGCGACGGCGCTCGCCTGCAGGCGAACCGCGAACTCTTCGTCGGCGGCGCTCTCAGGGTCGACCTGGCCGCGTACCTCCCAGCGGCCGGTCGCCAGCTCGCGGAAATCTTCCGGGACGGCGCCGACCTCGAGCTGGCTCAGGTGCAGGGTGAAGCGCTCGATCCACTGTTCACGCGTGACATCGAAGTCCATCGCGTCAGCCCTGCGCCGCGTCGGCAGGACGCCACTCGCCGCCGACCAGGACCTCATGGGGTCCGAACTGCGCCTTGTAGGCCATCTTGCCGCTCCCGTGGATCCAGTAGCCGAGGTAGACGTGCGGCAGGTCGAGCTGGCGGGTCTGCTCGATCTGCCACAGGACGTTGAAGGTGCCGTAGCTCGTTTTCGGCTCGGGCTCGAAGAAGGTGTAGACCGCCGACAGGCCGTCGTTCAGCACGTCGAGGATGGAAACCATCTTGAGCGCGCCGTTGCCGTCGGCCGCGGGCTCGCGGAACTCGACCAGACGGGAGTTGACCCGGCTCTGCAGCAGGAACTGGGTGTACTGGTCGATCGAGTCCTGGTCCATGCCGCCGCCGATGTGGCGGCCGGCCTGGTAGCGAAGGTAGAGCTGATAGTGCTCGGCGACGAAGCCGAGGCGCAGCACGCGCGCCTCGAGGTGGCCGTGCGCGCGCGCGGCGCGGCGCTGGCTGCGCGTCGGCACGAAGCCCGCCACCGGAACGCGCAGCGGCAGGCAGGCGCGGCAGCCGTCGCAATAGGGCCGGTAGGTGAACATGCCGCTGCGCCGGAAGCCGTTCGCGACCAGGCCGGAATAGGCGTCGGCATGGATCAGGTGACTCGGCGTCGCCACCTGCGAGCGCGCCATCCGGCCCGGCAGGTAGCTGCACGGGTAGGGTGCCGTCGCGTAGAACTGCAGTGAGGCGAGCGGAAGCTCTTTCGGATGGGTCACGGGCGGGTGTCCTCGGTTGCCTCAGGGCCGGCGCTCTCAGTGGCGGTGCCGAGACCCAGCTGCTCCCACAGCCTCAAATCATAGGTCCAATCGGCGACGTCGCTTCGTGCAAAAGCCGTGCCGAGGCGGTGCAGGAACTCGCTGCGTGCGATCTCGCGACCGCCCAGCGAGGCGAGGTGCGCGGTGCGCTGCTGGCAGTCGATGGTCTCGATGCCGCGGGCGCGGCAGAACGCCACCAGCGCGGCGAGGGCGATCTTCGACGCGTCGGAGTGCCGCGCGAACATCGACTCGCCGAAGAACATCCTGCCCAGGCTCACGCCGTAGAGGCCGCCGGCGAGCTCGCCATCGATCCAGGCCTCGAAGCTGTGGACGCGGCCGAGGTCGTGCCAGCGGCCGTAGGCCTCGATCATCTCGGGGACGATCCAGGTGCCGCTCTCGCCGCCGCGCGGCACCGAGGCGCAGGCCGCGATGACGCGCCGCGTCGCGCTGTCGATGCGCAACGCGCAGCCGGGCGTAGCGATGAAGCGGCGGAGTGTCTTGCGCAGCGACCGGCTGAGCTTGAACTCTGCCGGCAGCAGCACCATGCGCGGGTCGGGCGACCACCAGAGAATCGGCTGGCCATCGCTGTACCAGGGAAAGATGCCCTTGCCGTAGGCCTCGGCGAGGCGGCGTGCGGTGAGCTCGCCACCGGCGGCGACCAGCCCCGGGATGTCGCTCGAGCGCGGCAAGGCGCGCTCGCCCTCCGGCAGCGGGTCGTCGGGACTATTCAGCCAGCGGATCACGCCGGCGGCGTCAAGGATGGGGGGCGGCCGCCGCGACCGGCTTCTTCTGTGTCAGCGCGATGCCGTTCTTGACGGCGACGACCTCGGCCAGGATCGACACCGCGATCTCGGCCGGCGTGCGGCTGCCGATGTCGAGGCCGATCGGCCCGTGCAGCCGCTCGATCTCGGCGGCGCTCAGGTCGAACAGGGCAAGTCGTTCCTTCCGCTTGGCGGTGTTGCCGCGCGAGCCGAGCGCGCCGACATAGAACGCGGGCGACTTGAGGGCCTCGAGCAGCGCCAGGTCGTCGAGCTTCGGGTCGTGGGTGACGGCGACCACCGCGGTGTGCGGATCGAGCCGCAGCTCGGCCGCGAGGTCGTCGGGCATCGCCGTGCTGAAACGCGTTCCAGGCACATCCCACGTCAGGTGGTACTCCTCGCGCGGATCGCAGACGATGACCTCGAAGTCGAGGCCGAGCGCCATCTCGGCAAGCGCGCGCGAGAGCTGGCCGGCACCGATGACGAGCATTCGCCAGCGCGGGCCGTAGAGCGCGCGCATCGTCTTGCCGTCGAAGGCGAAGGACTCGCCGCGCCGCGCCGGCTCGACGCGGACGCTGCCGTCGCCGAGGTCGACGATGCGTGCGACGAGCTCGTGGCGGGCGCTCCGCTCGAGCACTTCGTTCACCCAGGCGATGTCGACGAGCGGCTCCTGAACCAGGCGCAGGTTGCCGCCGCACGGCAGGCCGAAGCGCGCCGCCTCTTCCTTGCTGACGCCATAGCTGACGAGCGACGGCGTGCCGACGCGCTCGCCGTTCCTGACCCGGTCGATGAGGTCGTCCTCGACGCAGCCGCCCGAGACCGAGCCGACGACGAGGCCGTCTTCGCGCATCGCCAGCAGCGCACCGGGCGGGCGTGGCGCCGAACCCCAGGTCTCGATCACCGTGACCAGCCAGACCGCATG
>JBDSLQ010000051.1:0-5112 GCA_039916285.1 Caldimonas sp. | reverse complement strand
CGCGACGGAAGCGGCGCGCCGACATCGCCGTGGCGCGGCTCATCGCGTCGCCTCCGCGCCGGGCGGCGTGGTCGCCGCCTTGGCAAGCGCCGAGCGGCCGGCGCCGACGTCGTCGTCGAGCGCGCCGGTCCGGCGGCCGACGATCTGCAGCGCGATCTCGGCCGCCGGGTTCGGGCCATGGTCGCCGGTGCCGTGGATGCGGCCGCTCTCACGCAGCCAGTTGCGCTCGGCGAGGACGGCGATCGCCTTCGTCCAGGGGCCGGTCCTGGCGCCGTCGGCACGCCAGGTCGCGACGTACCACTTGTAGGGTCGCAGCGAGCTGCAGGCGCCGCGCTTCGCCTCGGGCGAGGGCGGCGCGCCGTCGCGGCAGAGGCGCACGAGCGCGTCGAGCGAGAGGCCGTCGCTCGGAAAGCTCGGCGTCCCGGTCTTGCCGGCCAGCCAGTCGATGTCGCGGCAGCGCTTCGCGTCGAGCACTTGCTCGCAGGCGGTGCGAGCGGTGCCGGCGCGGTGGCTGTACGAGAGGCCGCTCAGGATGACCTCGGCGGCGTCGCTCGGCAGCGGGGTCGGCAACGCCGCCGCGCCCCAGCGCGCCGAGGCCGCGGCGATCGCATCGGGAGCCGACGAGGCGACGCCGCGCAGCGAAGCGACGAGGTGCGGCCGCGGCACGGTCGTCGCGCCGTTCGCCGCTGCCGCGAGCGTCGCGATCATGCCGGCGACGCCGAGCACGCTGGCGCGCGCATGGCCCTGGCCCCAGCCTTCGGCGACGACGTCGACGACGGCGCCGCCCTTGCACTTCTCCCAGTCGTCGTCGCTCAGGCGGCGCCCGTCGAGGCCGGCGGCGCAGCGGCGCAGGATGGCGGCGTCGAGTGACATCGGCGGCATCAACCGTATCGGTGCGCCGAGCTTCCTGCCGGCCGGCTCGCTGAGCAGGCGCCCGTAGGCGATCGCCGTCGGGCCGGGCGCGAGTGCCGCTCGCTCGTCGTCGCCCGAGAGCGGCCGGCCGAACAGCAGGTCGGCCTTGCCGCAGCCCGCATCGCCGTCGCCGCAGCCGACGTTCCAGCCGAACGCGCGCGCCGTCGCCTGCACCTCCCACGGCCGCGCGCAGGCGGCGAAGCCCTGCTCGATGCAGAACATGCGGTCGAGGAAGCGCGCCGAGTCGGACCGCATCAGCTGGCCGCGCAGGCTGTCTCGCGCCGGCGTGCCGCCCTTCTGCATCGCCGCGCGCTCGCTCGCGAGCAAGCGGCCGGCGCCGCCGCCGGCATCCGCCAGGAAGGCGGCGGCCAGGATCGGCTTGATCGTCGAGGCGGGCATGGCGTCGTGGTAGACGGCCGGGTTGAGCAGCGCATCGGCGCGGTACTGCACGGGATAGGGCAGGCGCGTGTCGCAGCCGGCATCGCGGCCCGGTCCGTCGACCTCCTGGCGCGCGCACGGCGAGAGCGCGCCGGCGAGGGCTTCGATGCGGCCGCTGGCGACATCGATCACGGCGACTGCCGCCATCCGCACCATCGCGCCTTCGAGCAGCTGCGCGCCGATCGGCTGGTCGCGGTCCTCGGCGCGGCGCATCGCGAGCGAGCGGCAGACGTCGTGGCGGCCGGTGTAGCAGGCGGCGGTCTTCTGGGCGAGCGCTTGCAGCGCCGGATCGATCGTGAGGTCGATTGAGTAGCCGACGTCGACCGGCGCGCCGTCGAGGACGACGCGGTTGCGCGACACGGTGGCGCTGCCGCGCAGCGGCGCGTCGCTTTCGACGTCGGCGTAGGCGCGGTACAGCGCACCCGACGGCTGGCGCAGCGCCTCGAGCGGCTGCAGCAAGGCGAAGAGCGACGGCGGCACCCTCCAGCGCGGGTCGTCGACGGCATCGGCCGGCCCGGGCTCGCCGCGCAGCGCGGTCGGCGCCGATGCCGGCCTCTGCGCCACGCCGCTCGCCGCGGTCGCGACGCGAACGACCTCGGGCGCCGCGCAGACGCGTTGCTGCGCGCTGCGCGCGCCGGCGACGACGTAGCCGGGCGAATCGCCGCCGTCGGTGCGGCCGAGGTAGATGCAGCCGGCGATGCCGCCCCAGGGATTCCTGCGCGTCACCTCGCGCGCGGTGATGCGCATCTCCTGCTCGGGGCGCCAGCGCGCCAGCGTCGCCGCGCCTTCGCTGCCGCGCCAAGCCAAGCTCTCGAGCATCGCGGCGTTGCCGCGGCGCAGCGCCGAGAGTGCGCCGGCGAGGTCTGCGCAGCGGACCTGGAAGCGCTGCCCTGGCGCGTCGCTCGATTCGAGCGGCGTGGCGAGCGTGTCGGCGGCGGCGGCGAACCAGCGCGCCGGATCGACGCCGACGCGATGCTCGACGCGGCCGTTCGGTCGCGCGCTGAAGGCGAGCAGCGCGGCATCGAGCTCGCCCAGCTGCGCAGCGACCTGCGCTGCCGGCGGTGCGTCGTCTACGCCGCCGATCGCAAAGCGGCGCAGCCACTGCCCGGCGCCCGTCTCGCCGCTCCATTCGCGCCGGCAAGGCGCAAGGCCGTCCAGCACTTCGCGGGTCGTCACAGTGCGCGCTTCCCGTGTCGAGCGGCGCACGATGGCGTGCTCGAAGGTCTGCAGCGCGGCGACGTGCCGGACGCTGACGTAGCGGTCGCCGAGCCCCTGGCGCCAGAGGCTGTCCGGATCGCCCGGCCGCACCCAGGCCACCAGCGCGATGACGGCGAGCAGCACGGGGACGATGGCGGCGCTGGCGGCGATCGCGCAGTCGAGCAGCGAGACGGCGCGACGCTCAGCCATGGGCGCCTCGTCCGGGCACGTCGACGTTGAGGCAGAGCGCCAGGAACGCCGTGTTGACGAGCAGTGACGTCATGCCGAAGCTGACGAACGGAAAGGTGACGCCGGTGAGCGGCAGGACGGCGAGGTTGCCAGCGACGGTGACGGCGAGCTGGCACGAGGTCAGCACCACCCAGGCGACCGCCATCCAGCTGAGCAGGGCCTGGCCGTCGTGGCCGAGCTGGTCGCCGCTGCCGATCAGGCGCGGCTCGCCGCGCGTGATGCGGCCGTGGTGGCGAATCAATCGATGCAGCCAGATCGCGATCGCCAGCGACAACGCCCACGACACGAACGGCCCGAACAGGCCGACCATCGCCGTGAACGTGTAGTCGCTGTGGATCTGCGCCGGCACGCCGCTGCAGCCGCGCGAGGCCGCGAAGCCGCACCAGGGCGACAGGCCGATGCCGAAGCCCTCGGACGGCGCGGCGCGCTGGAACCACGAGACGAGGGCGAGCTGGTCGTTGATCGAGGCGAACGGCGCGACGACGCTTTCGAGCCGGCTCGCGGTGACGCTGTCGTGCGCGCCGACGTGAAAGAGCGCGAACGTGACGGCGCCGATCCAGCCGGCGAAAAGCACCAGGGCGAGCGCGAACGCGCTGAAGACCTGGCCGCTGCGGTGATGCCACCACATCGCCAGCGCCGCCGCGAGGAACGCGCCCGCTGCGTAGGCGGCGATCAGAAGCGGGCCCATGTCGCGGGTGACGAACATCGCCGCAACGAGCACGACGACGACGAACAGCATCGGCCAGGCGTAGCGCAGGAACGAGGCTGCCGCGGTGCCGCTGCGCGCCAGCCGCTCGGTCAGCGGCCCGGCACGGAGGAAGAAGAACCACGCCGCGCCGACGATCAGCCAGACGCGGCCGAGCTCCGAAGTCAGCTGGCGCAGGTGGGCGAGGGCCAGGCCGAAGGCGAGCACGGCGACGGCCGTCGCCGCCAGCAGCAGGAAAGCGATGCTGGCGGCGCCGAAGCGCCCGCTCGCGCGCCGCACCGCCTCGCCGCCGACCGAGAGCAGCGCCGCCAAGCCGCGCGATACCGACCGGCGCGCGAACACCAGCAGCGAGAGCGTCAGCATCGCCAGCCACAGATGCCCCTGGTGGTAGAGCGCGAGGTAGCGGTTGCCGGCGTGGCCGGCGAGCGAGAGGTCGAGCAGGATGAGGGCGCCGAGGCCGGTCACGAGAACGAAGCCGGGGTAGCCGATGCGCGAGCTCATCGACTGCGCGACCGGTGCCGGGCGTGCCGGCGCGCGCCGCGCGACCGCGATGAGCGCGAACGCCGACGCGGCGACGAAGAGGCCGATCACGAACGCGGCCGGCGCGCTCGTCCAGGCATCGTCGGCGCGGCCGAACGCGATCTCTCGGGTGACGCCGAGCGGCCACGCCACGCGCCCGAGCCAGGCGGCGCTGCCCCAGGCGGCGAGCGCGGCAGCGATGCCGAGCGCGAGCGGAGGCGAACGCCGGCTCCAGGCCACGAAGGCGTAGCCGAGCGCCATCGCCGCCGCCCATTGCAGCCCGGCGACGGAGACGAGGGATCGCATCGCTTCGTTCTTGCGCGCGTTGGCGAGCGACTGGCGCGCGTCGGCCATCAGCGCCGCCGTCGCCGCCAGGGACTCGCTGCCGCCGCGGCAGGTCGCCGTGCCCAGCGACGCCGGCAGCAGCGCTTCGGCCGCGAGCGGCGTGGTCGCGGCGCGGCCGTCGAGCGCGGCGGCCAGGAGCAGCACGCCGTTGGCACGAGCTGTCGTCGCCCGCGCGAGGGCTTCGGCGTCGCCGCGGGGGCGCGCCGCGAAGGCGGCGTCGAGCCAGCGCGCGGCGCAGCGCAGAGGTTGCGGGCCGCCGTCGTCGCCGCTCGCGATCTGGAAGCGCTGCCGAAACGGCGCGATGTCGGATTCGATCGCCGCGATCGCGTCGGCGTGCTCCCGCAGCTCGGCGCCGCCGCTCTCGGCCTGCGCGCGCAGCGCGAGCGCACGCTCCTCGGCGACGCGAAGCGGGCGCTCGAAGGCCCCGATCGCGCGCGCGATCGCTTGAGTGAGGGGGCCCGGGACGGTGGTCGGCGGACGCGCGGACGAACCTGCACGCGCGCCGCACAACGCATCGGCGACGCGCTTCTCGGCCGCCGCCCCGACCGCCTCGCACAGGGTCGGCAGCGCCTCGTCCGGCAGGCCGACGACGGCGATGCCGCGGTCGAGGAAGCGCTGATCGCGGCCGGCGCCGAGCTGGCCGATGCGTTCGAAGTGCGGCCAGAGCGCGGCGACGGCGGCGACGACGAGGAGCAGCTCGACGAAAGCAGGAACGCCTTGCGCCCGCCGCGCCGCCGGCGCTGCGC
>JBDSLQ010000050.1:0-5945 GCA_039916285.1 Caldimonas sp. | reverse complement strand
GCCTTTCTTGCCGATGACCTAAAGCGAAGCGACGCCGGCCTGCCGGCGGCCGCCGGCAGGCCGGCGTCGCTTCGCTTTAGGTCATCGGCAAGAAAGGCCGCGCGAGAATCCCGGCCTGCCATGAACGATGTGTCGACCCAGCCACTCTCGATCGAAGTCGCCGGCAGCGGCACCGTTTCCGCACTCCTCACGGCTCCCGCTCGCGCGCACGCGGCCTGCGTGCTCGCGCACGGCGCCGGCGCGGGCATGCATCACGCCTTCATGGCCGCGGCGGCGAGCGGCCTGGCGGCGCGTGGCCTCGCCACCCTGCGCTTCCAGTTTCCATCGATGGAACGAGCATCGCGGCGGCCCGATCCGCCGCGCGTCGCCCATGCCGCGGTGCGTGCCGCGGTCGCCGAGGCGAACCGGCGCCTGGGCGGGTTGCCGCTTTTCGCGGGCGGCAAGTCGTTCGGCGGCCGGATGACGTCGCAGGCCCAGGCCGAAGCGCCACTCGAGCGCGTCGCCGGGCTCGTCTTCCTCGGCTTCCCGCTCCATCCCGCCGGCCGACCGGGCGAAGAACGCGGCGAGCACCTTGCGCGAATCGCTTGTCCGATGCTGTTCCTCCAGGGCAGCCGCGACGAGCTCGCCGATCCCGGCTTGGTCACCGCGCTCGCGAATCGCCTTGCGCCGCGCGCGACCCTGGCGATGTTCGACGACGCCGATCACGCCTTCCACGTTCGCGCGCGCAGCGGCAGCACCGACGCCCAAGTTCTCGAGAAGCTGCTCGACACCATCGTCGAGTGGATCGCGCGGGTCGTCGCCGGCCGTTCTGCCTGACGGGAGAACCGGCAGCGCCGGCGCCCGCGCCTCAGGGCTTGCCGTCGTGGACGAGGCGAAGGCTGTGGCCGCCGCTGCGCACGCGGTTGCGGCCGGCGTGCTTGGCGGCGTAGCAGGCATCGTCGGCGGCGGCGATGACGCTGGCGACGTCGTCGTAGCCTTCGTCGATCTGAACCACGCCGATGCTGACGCCGACGCCAAAGTGTCGGCCCTGCCAGACGAGCGAGTGGGCGTCGACGCGCGCCCGGATCTGCTCGGCGACGTTCAGCGCGGTCGGCAGCGCGCAGGCGTGCAGGAGGACAGCGAACTCGTCGCCACCGAGGCGCGCCGCCAGGTCGATCGAGCGGATCCGCGCCAGCAGCAGTGCGGCGATGTCGCGCAGCAGCTGGTCCCCGGCGGCGTGGCCGGCGGCGTCGTTGACCGCCTTGAAGCCGTCGAGATCGACGTAGAGAAGACAGGCGACCTCGCGCCGGCGCCGATCGGCGAGGTGCTCGCCGAGCCGGCTTTCGAACTCCTGCCGATTGGCGATGTTGGTGAGGGCGTCGTGCGTCGCCGCCCACGACAGGGCGTTGCGCTTGCGCCGCTCCTCGCTGACGTCGCCGAGGGTCCAGATCGTTCCCGCGCTGGCGTCGTTGCGGCTCACCGGGGCGCCGAGCAGCTGGCCCCAGAACAGGCTGCCGTCGCGGCGCACGAACTCGATCTCCTCGGCGAAGACGCGGCCGACGCCGAAGGCGGCGGCGACCCGCGTGCCGAGGCCCTGGTAGAACTCGTCGGAGCCGTAGATCAGACGCGCCGCCTCGCCGTCGAGGCCCGAGCCTTCGTAGCCGAGCAGGCGATTGAATTCGTCGCTGACGAGCTCGAAGCGTCGGTTTCGCGTGAAGGCGATGCCGACCGGCGCCTTGGCCATCACCGCGCGCATCTTGGCGAGCAGCAGCTGGCTCGCCGCCTGGTTCGCCTTCCGCTCGCGCATCACGTGTTGCAGCACGCGCGACAGCTCGCCGAGCTCGCCGCCGAAGTCGGGCCAGCCCGCTTCGACGTCGGCATCCTCGGCGATCAGCTGCAGCGCGCGTTCCTTCAGGCGCACCAGCGGGCGCTGCAGGTAGAACGTGATCAGGAGCATCAGCAGGCCGCCGCCGGCGGCGACGCCGAGGGCGAGCCAGCGGGCCCGCTTCTCGCCCTGCAGCACGCCGCCGAGGAGGGCATCGGCGCGGCCGGTGCGAAGCACCATCCAGTCGGCGTCGGGAATGCCGGCCATGCCGACCTCGTGGTCGCCGGCGCGAACGGCGTAGCCCGCCGGCTCGATCGGGCTGCCGCGTTGGCGCCAGTCCTGCAGCGCGGCGGCGATCGAGGGCTCGGAGGCACCGTCGCGCAGCACCCACTCGCGGGCCGGATGCGAAAGGATCTGGCCCTTGGCGTCGACGACGATCGTCGAGACCGCGGCGCGCCGGTCGGTCGTTCCCTGGGTCAGATCGTCGAGCAGCGATCGGCTCGACAGGCGCAGCGACCCGCCGAGGATCGCCGCGACCCTGCCGTTGCCAGCGAACACCGGCATCGTCAGGATCACGATCGGCTCGCCCGAGACCCGCGAAGTCGCGACGCTCGCGATCATGGGCCGGTGCTCCCGCAGCGTGTCCTTGAAGTAGTCGCGATCGGCGACGTTGCGGCGCGGATCGCGAGAGCCGTTCTCGTCCTTGACGAGGACGATGGTGCCGTCGAGCGAGACGACGAAAATGCTCGAGAACAGCGTCGAGAGGACGCCCTGGCCCTCGACGAACTCAGTGAGCCTGGCGCTGTCGGCGACGGTGGCCGGCGTCAGCTGCATGGCGACGCTGCGCAGCGCGCGTTGCAGGCCGACCAGGCGTTGCGACACCGTCATGGCGATCCGCCGCGCGTCGTCCTCCTGCGAGTCGAGAACGATCTGCTCGCTGCTGCGGTCGACCTCGCGCAGCACGAAGATGACGGTCAACGTCACGCTGGCAAGGATCAGAAGCGCGCCTGCGAGCGCGATCCTGACCTTCAACGAGCGAAGGCTGAATGTGTGCCAGAGCTGGACCGTGCGCATTCATGCTTTTCGGTAAAGCCCGGAGTCTTTCGCATCCCGGCGACGCGAAATGTGTGAAATTGATCCGCGCCGGGCGAAAAACGTGACCGATTGAGCGGCCGATATCGCCCGGCGCCTGCAAACCCCGCTAAGCCGGCTCCTCGGCCATCAGCTCCGACTTCCGCTCGGCGAGCTGCCCGGCGAGGCCCGCCAGGTCCATGCCCGCGCTCCGACACTTGGGAAACATTTCGCCTTCCTCTTCCTGGACGTGGTGGTCGATGTATTCGCCGAGCACCGTGACCTTGGCGTCGTAGAGCTCGTCGTCGGGCGACATCGACTGGATCTGGGCGATCAGGTCCTTGGCCGATGCGTGCTCGACCTCGGCCTCGTCGAGAAGATCGTCCTCGACCTCGGCTTCGCGTGCCGCCGGATAGAAGATTTCTTCCTCGATCGTCGCGTGCACCGTCAACATCGTGCAGATCTGCGTCGCCAGCGCCTGGCGCTCCTCGCCATCGGCCTCGGCGTCGGCGAGCTTCTCGTACTGCTTGAACAGCTTTCTCACCTCGGCGTGATCGCGCTCGAGCATGACCGTGGCGTCGGTCTTGGCGGCACGGGCGGTGGCCGCGGGTTTCTTGGCTGTGCTTTTACTGGCGGTGGCCATGGGCTTGCTCCTGTGTTCGCTCGCGAGACGTCGCGGCGTCGACGCCCCTACGGCAATCGCCGTGCCGAAGATTGGCGGGTCGGCGCATGGCGCGCGGATTGCCGAGGGGCCGGCTTCAGCGACCTCCCGAGCAGCGATGACCAACACCGATGCCGCGCCGGCCCTGGAGATGTGGGGCGGCGTCGAGTGCACCGTCAACCGGGTCCGGGACGACTATTTCAGCCAGCTCGATCGCAGCGGCCACGCCCGGCGCGAATGCGATCTCGACCGCTTCGCAGCGCTCGGCATCCGTACCCTGCGCTACCCCGTGCTGTGGGAAACGACCGCACCGGACGGGCCCGCGAGCGCCGACTGGTCGTGGGCCGATCGGCGCCTGCCGGCGCTGGGCAGGCTCGGCATAGCGCCGATCGTCGGTCTGGTCCATCACGGCAGCGGGCCGCGCCACACCCACCTGCTCTGCCCGCAGTTCGCCGAAGGCCTCGCCGAGCACGCGGCCGCGGTCGCGGCCCGCTTTCCATGGGTCGAGCAGTGGACGCCCGTCAACGAGCCGCTGACGACGGCACGCTTCAGCGCGCTCTACGGCCTCTGGTATCCGCACGCCCGCGACGATCGCTCCTTCGTCACCGCCCTCGTGAACCAGTGCCGCGCGACCGTGCTGTCGATGGCGGCGATCCGCAGCGTCAACCGCGGTGCGCGCCTGGTTCAGACCGACGACATCAGCCGCACTTACGGCACGGCGCCGATGAGCGGCGTGGTCGACTTCTACAACGAACGGCGCTGGCTGGCGTGGGACCTGCTGTGCGGACGCATCGGCCGTGACCATCCCCTCTGGGGCTACCTGCTCAAGAGCGGGGCCCGCCCCGGCGACCTGCTCTGGTTTGCGGATCATCCATGCCCGCCGGACGTGATCGGCACCAACTACTACGTGACGAGCGAGCGCTGGCTCGATCACCGCGTCGAGCGCTATCCGGGGCGGCCGCGCGGCGGCGCGCCCGAGGCGCCGTACGTGGATCTCGAGTCGGTGCGCGTCCTGGCGACGCCGGCCCCGGCGATCGCCTCGCTGCTGCAGGAGACGTGGCAACGCTACGGCATCCCGGTCGCCGTCACCGAGGCGCACATCGACGCGGGCCGAGAGGATCAGATGCGCTGGCTGGTCGAGATCTGGCGTGCCGCGCAGAGCGCGCGCGACGCCGGCGCCGACGTCCGTGCCGTCACCGCCTGGTCTCTGCTCGGCTCCTTCGACTGGAACTGCCTGCTCGGCGAATGCCGCGGCTATTACGAGCCGGGCCCTTACGACGTGCGCGCGCCGAAACCGCGCCCGACGGCGCTCGCCGGGCTGATCGCCGAGCTGGCCGCGGGTCGACCACCGAGTCATCCCGTGCTGCAGGGCGAAGGATGGTGGCGGCGCGCCGAGCGATTCATCGCCAAGCCGATCGTGCCGCGAACGACGGTGACGACGCTGGCCGGCTTTCGCCCGCTCGCACGCGGTGCCGGCGTCGTGCCGATCCTGATCAGCGGCGCCAGCGGCACCCTCGGCCGGGCCTTCGCGAGGATCTGCGCGCAACGCAACATCGAGTGCCGCGTCCTCGATCGCAGCGCGATGGACATCGCCGACCCCGCGTCGGTGGCCGCGGCCATCGCGCGCTGGCAGCCGTGGGCGATCGTCAACACGAGCGGCTACGTTCGCATCGACGAGGCCGAGTCCGACCGCGCCCGCTGCATGCGCGAGAACGCGCTCGGCCCGGCGGTGCTCGCCGGCGCTTGCGCGGAGGCGGGAATACGCCTGGTCACCTTCTCGAGCGATCAGGTGTTCGACGGGCGCGGCCACCGCGCCTGGGTCGAGAGCGATGCGCCCGCGCCGCTCAACGTCTATGGCGCCAGCAAGGCGGCCGCCGAGCGCGACGTGCTGGCGCGCTGCGCCGACTCGATGGTGGTCCGCACCAGCGCATTCTTCGGCCCGTGGGATTGCCACAACTTCGTCGCCCATGCCCTTGCGGCGCTGGGCCGGGGCGAGCCGTTTCGCGCCGCGAGCGACGAGCGCATCGCGCCGACCTATGTTCCGGACCTGGTGCGCGTCTGCCTCGACCTGCTGATCGACGGCGAGAGCGGCATCTGGCATCTCGCCAATGTCGGCGACGTGAGCTGGGCCGAGCTCGCTGCCAAGGCGGCAGCACTGGCGGGCGTGTCCGCGGCGACGCTGCAGCCGTGCGCGAGCGCTGACCTCGGCCACGTCGCCGTCCGCCCGCGCAACGGCGTCCTCGCCAGCGAACGATCAGCGCTGATGCCTTCGCTGGACGACGCTTTGCAACGTTTCCTCGTTGAGCGCGTCGTCGCTACCGGGCCGGCGCGAGAGGGCGCCGCGAGCGACCTGCGCGCGCCCCAGCGAGCGGCCGGCCGCTGAGGTTGCGGCACGCGCCTTGCCTTTGG
>JBDSLQ010000049.1:0-11854 GCA_039916285.1 Caldimonas sp. | reverse complement strand
CATCGCGCCGGCGGCGGCGATCCGCGAGGCCTGCGTGCTGCGCTTTCGGCCGATCATGATGACGACGCTGGCGGCGCTGATGGGCGCGCTGCCGATCGCGATCGGCTTCGGTGCCGGCGCCGAGCTGCGCCAGCCTCTCGGCCTGGCGGTCGTCGGCGGCCTGGTGTTCTCGCAGGCGATCACGCTCTACATCACGCCAGTGATCTATCTCGCGCTCGATCGATTCAGCGGCAAGGGGCCGGTGCAGACCGCGGAGGTCGAGACCGGCGCGGGCGTGGCGCCGCCGGTGACGACGAGCTGACTCCGGCCGGGGGGCGGGCGCGGTCGGCGCGCGCGCCGGTCAGTGCAGATGCGGCCCAGGCGACGCAGCCGCGAGAACGCTGACGCCCGGGCCGCCGACGCTGCCGGCCTCGATCTCCGTCCCGCTCGCTTCGCGCACGTCGCGGACGACGAGCGCGAGGCGCAAGGCGATCCCGGCGAGCGGATGGTTGCCGTCGAGGACGACATGGTCGGGGTAAGCCTCGGTGACGGTGTAGATCGCGTCCGCGGGCAGGTCAGCGGTGACGGCGCCGGGCGGCGGTCCTTCGAACTGCATGCCGGGCTCGACGCTCTCGGCGAAGATGGCGCGCGATTCGAAGAAGACGAGATGCGAGTCGTACTCGCCGAACGCGTGCTCGGGCTCGAGGTGAAGGGTCGTCGCGAAGCCCGTCTCCTGTCCGTCGAGGGCTTCTTCCACCTTGGCGAGCAGGTCGTCGCCGCCGAAGAAGAATTCCACGGGCTCGCCCAGCTCGTCGATCTCGGCGCCCTGCGCATCGGCGAGACGCCAGGTGAGGCTGACGACGCAGGGCGCGGCGATTTTCATCGAATCATCATCGCACAATGAGGCATGGATACGCACCGGCCGAGGGCTCTGCTGGGAGGCCTCTCGGCCGCCGAGTTCATGCGCCGCCATTGGCAGAAGAAGCCGTTGCTGGTGCGCGCCGCATGCCCCGGCGCGCTGGCAGGCGTCGATCGCGCGCGCCTGTTCGCGCTCGCCGGCCGCGACGACATCGAGTCGCGGCTTGTCATCCATGCCGGAGCGCGCTGGTCGGTGCGCCCCGGTCCGCTCGCCCGGCGTGCGCTGCCGGCGCTGGCGACGCCGGCGTGGACGCTGCTCGTCCAGGGCGTCGACCTTCATGACGATGACGCGCATCGCTTGCTGCGGCGTTTCCGCTTCATCGGCGACGCGCGACTCGACGACGTCATGTGCTCCTATGCGAGCGACGGCGGCGGTGTCGGCCCGCACGTCGATTCGTACGACGTCTTCTTGCTGCAGACGTCGGGGCGACGGCGCTGGCGCATCGGCCGTGCGGCGCACGCGCGCCTGCGCGACGACGTGCCGCTGAAGATGCTCGCCGACTTCGTTCCGAGCCAGGAGTGGCAGCTCGATCCGGGCGACATGCTCTACCTGCCGCCGGGTTGGGGCCACGAAGGCGAGGCGGTCGGGGAGTGCATCACCGCGTCGATCGGCTTTCGGGCACCGCGCGCCGACGAGCTGGCGGCCGATGTCGCGCAACGGCTCGCCGAAGCGGCGCGCGATGATGGCGCGGCGGACGTGCGGCGCTATCGAGATTTAGGTGCGACCGTCACAGACCGGCCGGCGCGGATTCCCGAATCGCTGCAGCGTTTTGCCGCCGGCGCGCTCGACCGGCTCCTGACCGATCGCGTCGCGAGGTCGCGCGCGCTCGGCGAGACGCTGAGCGAGCCCAAGCCCGGAACTTGGTTCGATCGCGCCGCTGCGCGCTCCCCGCCGGTCGGCGCCATCGCCCTCGACCGCCGCACCCGCATGCTCTACGACGATCGTTTCGTCTTCGTCAACGGCGAGGCGTACGGCGCCCGCGGCCGCGATGCGACCCTGCTGCGCCGGCTCGCCAACGACCGCCGGCTCGACGCGGCAATGGTCGCCAGCGCGAGTGGCGCGGCGAGCGAACTGATGGCAGAGTGGCTGCACGCCGGCTGGTGCGTGGCCGAACCCCATGCTTTCGACGAGGACGAGGCGACATGACCGAAGACACCCTCACCCCGATAGGCTCGCGAGCCGAGTTTCTCGACGCCGTGCGCAAAGCCTTCACGATGGCCGAGCAGGGCGGTGCACGCGAGATCATGCTGGTCGACCCCGACTTCGCCGCCTGGCCTCTCAACGAACTGGCGGTGATCGACACGCTCTCGCGCTGGGTCGACTCCAACCGCGCGCTGGTTGTCCTGGCGCACAGCTTCGACGAGCTGGCGCGGCGTCAGCTGCGCTTCGTCGAGTGGCGCCGCCAATGGGCGCACGTTGTCCACTGCCGCAACGACCCCGAGCTGGAGGCCGCGCAGATCCAGACCATGGTCGTGGTGCCCGGCCTCACGTGCGTTCGCATTCTTGATCGCGTTCGCTGGCGCGGCACCGTGTCGAACCGCCCGGTCGACCTGACGGAATGCCGGGAGAGCGTTGACGCGCTTTTGCAACGATCCGTCGAGGCCTTTCCGGTGACAACGCTCGGCCTCTAGGGAAATCACCTAAGGCGTCTATAATCGTAGGCTAGGCACTGGAATGCTCGAGCTTTCCTTGTCTTGCCGACGATGGGGCTCCTCGACCAAGAGGGTTCCCGCAATTACCGGTAATTGTTCGAACCTAAAATCGAGGAGAAACATGAAAACAGCACTGTTGATGGTGACCTTGGTCGCCGCCGTTTCGTTCGCTGCGTGCAGCAAAAAGGAAGAAACGACCACGACGATCACGCCGCCGGCGCCGATGTCGACGCCGACGCCGTCGACCTCGACCACTATCGTGACCACGCCGCCGGCCGATTCAGGCGCAGCAGCTACGGCCGCGATGTCCGCCGGCACGGCCGCCACGGCGGCGGTGGACGCTGCCAAGTCGGCAAATATGGCCGCTTCGGCGGCAATGAGCGCCGCGTCGAAGTAAGCCGGTCCCGCGACCGCAAAAAGCCGCCTCCGGGCGGCTTTTGCATTTGGGCGCCGTGCTTTCTTCGTGGCCTTTCAGTCGGCTCTCAGTCGAGCTGCAGCCAGCCGAACCCCTGGATCGGGTCGGCGATGACGATGTCCTGCGGCTGGCTTCCCCAAGCGCCGGCCAGGGCCTGGCGGACGAGCTCCGGCCGATTGTTCTCGCGGCTCAGGTGCGCGGCGACGAGGCGGCCGAGGCGGGCGCCGATCCCGCTCGCGAGCAGTTCCACCGCGAGAGCGTTGCTGAGGTGGCCGTAGCGTCCGCCGATGCGCGCCTTCAGCGAGGGCGGATAACGCGAGGCGGCAAGCATCGCTTCGTCGTGGTTGCACTCCAGGATCAGCGCCGCGCAACCGGCGATGCTGTCGAGCATGTGCTCGGTAATCGAGCCGAGGTCGGTCAGGACGCCGAGGCCATGCGCGCCGTCGCCGCAGCGCAGCTGCAGCGGCTCGGCGGCATCGTGGGCGACCGTGAACGGCTTGAGCTCGATGTCGCCGATGGCGATCGTGTCGCCGTCGCGGGCGAAGCAGAGCCGGGCCGGCGCGACGCACTCGTCGATCGCGCGCCAGGTGCCCCGGCTCATCCACACCGGCAGGTCGTGACGCTCTGAAAGCGTCACCGCGCAGCCGATGTGATCGCTGTGCTCGTGCGTGACGAAGACGGCGTCGAGGTCGGCGGGCGCGAGGCCGGCGCGCGCCAGCCGCGTCTCGAGCTCGCGCACGGAGAAGCCGGCGTCGATCAGCAGCCGCGTCGTCGTGATGCCGCTCGTCGCCTCGACGACGGTGGCGTTGCCGCTGCTGCCGCTGCCGAGGCTGCAGAAGCGGATCACGCGGGCCCCCGGCGGCCCGGCCGGTCGGCCACTAGCGCAGGTCTTCCAGGAGCAGGTTGACGATCCGCTTGCCGGCTTCGCCGCTTTCGGCCTTGCCCTGCGAGTCGAGCACGGCGACCGTGCTCGTCGTCCCTTGCGAGCTGACCTTGACGCGGTACTTGGCCAGCCGGTCGACGCTGTCGTTCTTCTTGCGTGCGAGGTTGAGCATCCGACCGAAGAAGCCGGGCTCCTCTCGGCCGGCGAATGCCGGATCGACGTAGCGCACGAAATACAGGCCCTGGCCCCGGTCGCGGTCCTCGACGGTGAAGCCGCTCCGGTCGAGGGCGATGCCGACGCGCCGCCAGGCGCGATCGAAGCCGTCGTCGACCTGCAGCGTCGGCGTCGGCTCGCCCTCGACGAGACGGGCGCGCGCGGGGCCGCTCGGCGCCGCCGTTCCTGATGCGACGACCGCCTTGGCCTGGTCTTCCTGGACGCCTAGCTTGACCATCAGGCGGGCGAGAAACGCGGCTTCGAGCTGGCGATCGGCGGCTCGCGGCTGCCAGGTCGTCGAGTCCTGACGCTGGCCCACGTAGACCTCGACCATGCCGCGATGCGTGATGAAGATGTCGCTGCCGGTGGCGGTGCGCTCGACGCGAGTCGAGAACTTGTCGAGCTCGCCGGTCGAGTACAGCGTGTCGAGCACCCGGCCGATCGTCGAGCGGATGAAGTCGTTCGGCAGCTTGGCGCGGTTCTCGGCCCAGTCGGTTTCGAGCACACCGGCATCGGGCCGATCCTGGACCAGGTTAAAGCCGCTGTCCTTCCAGAAGGCGCGCAGCTGGGGATAGATCACCTCGGGAGCCAAGGTCGTGCTGAGCCAGCGGTCGTTGCCCTGACGCTCGATCCGGAACGCGCCCGCCGATTGCGGCGCGACGACCGGAACGATCGCCGCCCCCGGCGCCGACGCGGCAGCCTGGAAGGTCGACGCGCTGACGACTCCGCTCGACTGCTGGTAGCGCGACTCGCGCGACAGCTGGCTGAGGTCGGGCGGCACCTCGAGCGAGGTCGCGCGGGTGGTCGAGGTCGAGCGGTAGTCGACCTTGTCGCCCGCGAGCAGGCTCTCGACCGACGAACAGCCGCCGAGGAGGGCGAGGCACGACACGACGGCCGCGCAGCGTGAGAAAGGGGAAAGGGTCACTCTGGATATCTCCATCGATGTGCTGAAGAGGCCGCGATCGAGGCGGCCGCAGCGCGAAACGGGCTCAAGCCCCGTCGGCTCGGTGCTCGGGACGAACGGATCGCAGGCTCACAGCAGCCCCGCGTCGCGCAGCGCCGCCTCGACGACGACCTGGCTCGCCTCGCCGATCGGCAGGATCGGCAGCCGAACGGCGGCGCCGCAGCGGCCGAGCCGCTTCAGAGCCCACTTGGTCGGGCCCGGGCTCGGCTCGACGAACAGCGCCTGGTGCAGGCTCAGCAACTCGAGGTGCAGGCGCGACGCTTCGCGCGCGTTGCCGGCGACTGCCGCGGCGCAGAGCGCCTGCATCGCGCGCGGCGCGACGTTGGCGGTGACGCTGACCGTGCCGTGGCCGCCGAGCAGCATGAGGGCAATCGCGCTGTCGTCGTTGCCCGAGTAGATCGAGAAGCCCTTCGGAACGTCGCGGACCAGCGCGGCGGCGCGGACGATGTCGCCGCTCGCCTCCTTCACGCCGACGATGCCCGGAATCTGTGCCAGCCGCAGCACGGTCTCCGCCTGCATGTCCGCGACCGTCCGCGACGGGACGTTGTAGACGACCATCGGAATGTCGACGGCCTCCGCGATCGACTTGAAGTGCCGGTAGATGCCTTCCTGCGACGGCTTGTTGTAGTAGGGAACGACCGAGAGCGTGCAGTCGGCGCCGACCTTGAGCGCGAATCTGGAGAGCTCGATCGCTTCGGAGGTCGAGTTGGCGCCCGCGCCGGCCATGACCGGAACGCGGCCGTGGGCGTGCTCGACCGCGACGCGGATGATCTCGCAGTGCTCCTCGACGGTGACGGTCGGCGATTCGCCGGTCGTGCCGACGACGCCGATGCATTGCGTGCCTTCGCCGATCTGCCAGTCGATCAGGCGGCGCAAGGCGTCGAAGTCGACGCTGCCGTCGTCGCGCATCGGCGTGACGAGCGCGACGATGCTGCCGGTGATGGGTTTCATGGCGGTTCCGGGAATCGCGCGATTCTACTGACCCGGCTCCGGCTGCCCGGGCGTCAGCGGATTGCGCCGGGCCGCGTTGCCGGCCGGCTCGCGAATCGCCGCCAGGCGCTGCACGAAGCGATCGGGGTCGGTCAGGAAACCGTCTTCGTAGGCCACGATGCGCAGACCCGCAGCGGCGTCCAGAAGTTCACCGGGCGCGAGGAGAAAGTCGGGTCGGGAGGGCCGGCCGACGGTTTCGTTGCCAACCGCGAACGTTTCGTAAAGCAGGACGCCGCCCGGCGTCAGCGACGCTTTCAATATCGGCAGGAGCGGGCGCCAGAGGTAGTTCGCGACGACGACCGCGTCGAACCTGCGACCGGCCAGCGGCCACGGCGCGCTTTCGATGTCGGCGACGACGACCTCGGCGATCGCCGCCAGCGGCGCGAGGGCTGCGCCGTCGCGGTCGATCGCGGTGACGGCGTGGCCGCGCTCGGCGAGCCAGCGTGCGTGCCGGCCGTTGCCGGCAGCGACGTCGAGGACGCTGCCGCCCGGGGCGACGAGATGCGTCCAGCGCGCGATCCAGGGCGACGGCGCGAGGGTGTGCGGCGGCATCGCCCCGATCGACGGCGGCGCCGTCAGAAGCAGGCCCAGATCCGGTTCGCGAGATCGACCGCGAGGCCCGGCCGCTGGTAGGCGGCGAAGACCGCGGCCAGCGCGAGCGCCGCAGCCGTCCAGCCGGCGATGCGCGCGCGCTTCATGCCGGCGCCGGGCGCAGGATCGCCCGCTCGCGGATCGGCAGGTTGACTGCCGCCGCAAAGGCGCCGAGCACGATCGCGATCCACCAGACGACGTCGTAGCTGCCGGTCGCGTCATAAAGGCGCCCGCCCAGCCAGACGCCGAGGAAGCTGCCGACCTGGTGGCTCAGGAAGACGAAGCCGCCGAGCATCGACAGGTAGCGCACGCCGTAGATCTCGGCGACGATGCCGTTGGTCAGCGGCACCGTGGAGAGCCACAGGAAGCCCATCGCCGAGGCGAACAGGTAGACGCTCCACGGCGTCAGCGGCGCGAGCACGAAGGCGACGATGGCGAGCGAGCGCAGCGTGTAGATCCCCGACAGCACGTAGCGCTTCGGCAGCCGGCCGCCGAGCACGCCGGCAGCGAACGAGCCGAAGACATTGAACAAGCCGATCAGGGCCAGCGCCGTTGTCGCGACCCCGGGCGTCAGGCCGCGGTCCTTCAAGTAGCTCGGCATGTGAATGCCGATGAAGGCGAGCTGAAAACCGCACACGAAGTAGCCGGCGGTGAGCAGCTTGAAGCTGCGGTCTCCGAAGGCCTCGCGCAGTGCGGCGCCCATGCTTTGCTGCTGCGCCGCCGGCTCGGCGCGCTCCGGCTCGCGCATCCCGAGTGCCAGCGGCACGATCACGAGCGCGACAAGGCCGAGAACGAAAAGCGCGTTCTGCCAGCCGATGCCGCCGATGAGCCCGCCTTCGATCGGCACCATCAGGAACTGGCCGAACGACCCCGCCGCCGCGGTGATTCCCATCGCCCAGCTGCGCTTCTCGGCGACGACGTTGCGGCCGATGACGCCGTAGACCACGGCGTACGTCGTCCCCGCCTGGGCCATGCCGATGAGCAGCCCCGCACCGCCGAGAAAGCCGGCGCTGCTGGTCGCCAGGCCCATCGTCACCAGGCCGGCGGCATAGAACAGGCTGCCGACGGCAAGGACGCGAAACGCACCCCAGCGATCGGCGAGCGCGCCGGCGAACGGCGCGGCCAGCCCCCAGGCCAGGTTCTGCACCGCCAGGGCGAACGCGAACGTCTCGCGGTTCCAGCCGCGGTCTGCGGTGACCGGCTGCAACCACAGGCCGAAGCCGTGCCGGATTCCCATCGACACGGTGACGATGGCCGCCCCGCAGACGAGGACCTGCGTCAGAGAGAGAGGCCTTTGCACCGTCGAATTCATGTGCTGGTTGCCCGGCTGACTCGATCGATCAGCTCGATCGAGGGAGTGTCGAGCCGCAGGCGAGCGGCCGCGGCGAGGCCGTCGAGCTGCGCCGGCGTCGTCGCGCTGGCGATCGGCGCCGTGATGCCCGGCCGCGCGATCTGCCACGCGAGCGAGACCTGCGCCGGCGTCGCGCCGACCGTCGCGGCCACGGTGTCGAGCGCGGCGAGGACGGCGAGCCCGCGTTCGTTCAGGTACTTCCCTGCACTGCCGCCGCGCACGCTCTTGCCGAGGTCTGCCGTGCTGCGGTACTTGCCGGTGAGAAAGCCGCTCGCCAGAGCGAAGAAGTTGATGACGCCCAGGCCGTGCTCGATGCACACGGGCTCGAGCTCGCTCTCGTAATGCTCGCGCTCGAGCAGGTTGTAAAGCGGCTGCAGCGACTCGTAGCGCGGCACGCCAAGGCGCCGGCTCGTCTCGAGGGCGAGCGTCAGGCGCGGGCCAGTGTGGTTCGACGCGCCGATCGCGCGCACTTTGCCTTCCGTGATCAACTCGGCAAACGCGGAGAGCGTTTCCTCGAGTGGAGTCTCGGCGTCGTCGTCGTGCGCCTGGTAGAGGTCGATGACCTCGGTCTTCAGGCGCCGCAGCGACGCTTCGACGGCGCGCCGGATGTAGGCCTTCGACAATCCCTTGTCGGCGTCGCCCATGGGCTTGCCGACCTTGGTCGCGAGGACGACGCGGTTGCGCTTGCCGCTCTGGCGAAACCACTTGCCGAGGATCGTTTCCGACTCGCCGCCCGCATGCCCTGGCACCCAGCGCGAGTACACGTCGGCGGTGTCGAAGAAGTTCATTCCCGCGTCGACCCAGGCGTCGAGAAGACGAAACGACATCGCCTCGTCGGCGGTCCAGCCGAAGACGTTGCCGCCGAGGCAGATCGGCGAGACCTCGAGGCCGGAGCGGCCGAGCGGGCGAAGGTTGGCGGCGGGCACAAGTCGATTCTTGCAGGGTCGAAGAGATCGTGTCGGCGGCCGGGCCGCGACGCGAAGAGGGCGCATCAGTGCATCCCTAGAATGCCCCGCCATGGCGAGCAGGACAGTGCAATCCCAGTACGGCGAGGCGTCGATTCGCGTTTTGAAGGGCCTCGAGCCGGTCAAGCAGCGGCCGGGCATGTACACCCGCACCGAGAGCCCGCTCCACGTCATCCAGGAAGTCGTCGACAACGCCGCCGACGAGGCGCTCGCCGGGCAGGCGAAGGCCATCGACGTGACGCTGCACGGCGACGGCTCGGTCAGCGTCGACGACGACGGCCGCGGCATTCCGGTCGGCCTGCATCCGGAAGAAAAGGTCAGCGTCGTCGAGATTGTCTTCACGCGTTTGCACGCCGGCGGCAAGTTCGACAAGGGCGGCAACGCGGCCTACAGCTTCTCGGGCGGCCTGCATGGCGTCGGCGTCAGCGTCACCAACGCGCTCGCGAGGCGACTCGAGGTCACGGTGTGGCGCGACGGCCGTGTCGGGACGATCGCGTTCTCCGGCGGCGACGTGATCGAGCCGCTGGCGCTGCGCAAGGCCGGCGCGGGCGAGAGGAAGAGCGGCACGCGCGTTCGCGCCTGGCCCGATCCGCGCTATTTCGAGAGCGCCGACCTGCCGCGCGCCGAGCTGACCCATCTCCTGCGCAGCAAGGCGGTGCTGATGCCCGGCATCAAGGTCTCGCTGACGATCGAGAAAGCCGGCCGCGCCGAAGCCGAGCGCCACGACTGGCTCTACGCCGGCGGCCTGGCCGACTATCTGATGCAGACGCTCGCCGCCGACCCGGTGATCCCGCTCTTCGAAGGCAGCCACCATGCCGACGGCCGCGAGAGCGAGGACGTCGCGGTCGGCGAGGGCGCGACCTGGTGCGTCGCCTTCACCGAGGACGGCAACGCGCAGCGCGAGAGCTACGTCAACCTGATCCCGACGGTCGCCGGCGGCACCCACGAATCGGGGTTGAAGGATGGCCTGTTTCAGGCCGTCAAGGGATTCATCGACATGCACTCGCTGCTGCCCAAGGGCGTCAAGGTGATGGCGGAGGACGTCTTCTCGCGCGCCAGCTTCGTCCTCTCGGCGAAGGTGCTCGACCCGCAGTTCCAGGGCCAGATCAAGGAGCGCCTGAACAGCCGCGAAGCGCTGCGTCTGGTCTCGAGCTGCGTCCGACCGGCGCTCGAGCTCTGGCTGAGCCAGCACGTCGAGCACGGCAGGAAGCTCGCCGAGCTCGTGATCCGCCAGGCACAGACGCGCCAGCGCGCGAGCCAGAAGGTCGAGAAGCGCCGCGGCTCCGGCGTCGCCGTGCTGCCCGGCAAGCTCACCGACTGCGAAAGCCGCGACCTGGCGCTGAACGAGCTCTTCCTCGTCGAGGGCGATTCCGCCGGCGGCAGCGCCAAGATGGGCCGCGACAAGGAGACGCAGGCGATCCTGCCGCTTCGCGGCAAGGTGCTGAACTCGTGGGAAGTCGAGCGCGACCGCCTGTTCGCCAACAACGAGATCCACGACATCGCCGTCGCCGTCGGCGTCGATCCGCACGGCGCCGACGATGAGCCAGATTTTTCGGGGCTGCGATACGGCAAGGTCTGCATCCTCTCCGACGCCGACGTCGACGGCTCGCACATCCAGGTGCTGCTGCTGACGCTCTTCTTCCGCCACTTCCCGAAACTGATCGCGCGCGGTCATGTCTTCGTTGCCAAGCCGCCGCTCTTTCGCGTCGACGCGCCGGCGCGCGGCAAGAAGCCGGCGGCGAAGATCTACGCGCTCGACGAAGACGAGCTGCGCGCGACGCTCGATCGCCTCCGCAAGGAAGGCGCGCGCGACGGCAGCTGGAGCGTCAGCCGCTTCAAGGGCCTGGGCGAGATGAACGCCGAGCAGCTCTGGGACACGACGCTCAATCCGGAGACGCGGCGCTTGCTGCCGATCGGCTTCAACGCCGCCGGCTTCGCCGCCACTGCCGTCTCGCTCACCAAGCTGATGGGCAAGGGCGAAGCGCAGGCGCGCCGCGAGCTGATGGAGCTGCGCGGCGACGCCGTCGAGGTCGACGTGTGAACATCGAGCGCGGACAGACGATCCGCCTGCGCCCGACCATGCTCTCCGACCTCGAATTCGTCGGCTCGGTCGAGAACGACCCAGCCAACCGGCCGTTCATCACGCCGTGGGAGCGCGTCCAGCACGAAGGCGCCGTGCGTTTCCCTGACTTCCGCCACTTCATCATCGAGGCCGGCGCGGCCTACCCGTCGGCGGGCTTCGTCATCCTCCAGGGCTGCCGCAATCCGCACGGCTCGGTCGAGCTGAAGCGGATCGTGCTGCAGCCCAAGGGGCAGGGCTACGGCCGCACCAGCGTCCGCCTGCTCGCCCGGATGGCGTTCCGCGACCTCGGCGCGCACCGCTTCTGGCTCGACGTGAAGGGCGCCAACGCGCGCGCGCTCGCGCTCTACCGCAGCGAAGGCTTCGTCGAGGAAGGGCGACTGCGCGAGAGCGTTCGAGTCGATTCGGGCTATGACTCCCTGATCGTCCTTTCGCTGCTCGAGCCCGAGTACCGGGCGCTCGCCGGAGCACGTGAGCGCCAACCGGCCGACACGGCCTGACCGAAGGAAAACCGCCATGCAGTCGACGATGATGGACGTGCCGCTGTCGGTGAATCATTTCCTCGATCGCGCCGGTGCATTGTTCGGGAAGCAGCAGATCGTCTCGCGCCTGCCCGACAAGTCGCTGCGCACGCACAGCTACGGCGAGTTCCACGATCGCACGCGCCGCCTCGCCGCGGCACTGGGCTCGCTCGGCCTGAAGAAGGGCGACCGCGTCGCCACGCTGTCCTGGAACCACCACGCCCACCTCGAGTGCTACTTCGGCATCCCGGCCGCCGGCGGTGTCATGCACACGCTGAACCTGCGCCTGGCGCCCGACGAGATCGGCTGGATTGCCGGCGACGCCGAGGAT
>JBDSLQ010000048.1:0-4111 GCA_039916285.1 Caldimonas sp. | reverse complement strand
CCACGGGCCAGCTCCCGCGCGCCGTCTGCGGCCAAGGCGCCGAGCGCCGCCGCGGCGACAGCGCCGACGGCCGCGTCGGCGGCCGGACGCGCCGTCCGCTTTGATCGACTCGACGCGCTGCGCGGCGTCGCCATCGTCTGGATGGCGGCATTCCATTTCTGCTTCGACCTCAACCACTTCGGTTTCATCCGCCAGGACTTCTACGTCGATCCGTTCTGGACGGCGCAGCGCGCCTGCATCGTCACCCTCTTCATGGCCTGCGTCGGTGCCGGCCAGGCGATCGCGTCGGCGCAGCATCAGTCATGGCCGCGCTTCTGGCGGCGCTGGGTGCAGATCGCCGGTTGCGCGGTGCTCGTCTCGCTCGGCTCGTGGTGGATGTTTCCGCGCAGCTACATCAGCTTCGGCGTTTTGCACGGCATCGCCGTCATGCTCGTCGTTGCTCGGCTGACGTCGTCGTGGGGCGCGTGGCGCTGGCCGCTCGGCCTCGTCGCAATCGCGTTGCCGCACCTGGTGGCTCATCCGTTCTTCGACACGCGCTGGACGAATTGGATCGGTCTCGTCACTCAACTGCCGGTGACCGAGGACTTCGCGCCGATCCTGCCCTGGCTCGGAGTCGTCTGGTGGGGCGCGGCGGCGACCGACTGGCTGCTCGCGCACCGGCCCGCGGTACTGACCGACCCGTTGCCTCGGCTCGCGCGGCCGCTCGTGGTGCTCGGCCGCTGGAGCCTCAGCTTCTACATGCTGCACCAGCCCGTGCTGATCGGCCTGCTCTCGCTGATCGTGGCGTTGCGGCGCTGACGCGCGGCGCCGCTCGCTCGCACGACGCGGGCGAGCTCGGGTCGCAGGTCACGGTTTGACCTGGGTGATCCTCGTGTACCAGTTGCCGAGCGCGGCGCGGGTGCTGCCGCAAGTGAAGCCGGAGGCGAGGTACTGCGGCAAGGTGCAGACCTGGCCGATGTACTCGGATGCCATCCAGAAGGTGCCTTCCGAAAGTGCCGCCGCGCCGTAGTCGCCCCAACGAGCGACGTTCGAGTCGCTGTACACCTCGTAGCCGCTGAAGCCGTCTTGGGGACCCTTGCCCGCGGCAGCGACCCGCACGTTGCCGTTGATGCCGCTGTTGTTGAAGCGGATGTACGCAGCCGACGGATAGTAGTCCGGCCCGATGAGCGTGAACGAGATGATTCCGCGCCCGTCGGGCAGGGCCGCGATCGCCGGATACGTGACGCTGTTGCCGGCGACTCCGAACTTGCCCTCGTTCTCGAGCACCGCGGCGAGCGAGCCTGCCTGCGGATACGGGCGGATCACGTAGTACGCGATTCCCGCCTGCCGCCCGCCAGGCATGTTGACCGGAGTGTCGAGCGCGCCATACAGACGGCCGCCGGTGAAGAACACCTGCTGCATGCGCGAATCATTGGTGTCGACCAGTTCGGGAACGATCTCGGTCGGCGCCGGCGGGCCTACGAAGAGTCGCCAGCATCCGAAGAGTCCGCCGCCGACTGCGAGCGAGCGGTCGTTCAGGCACTCGCCGAGCGGCGCCGGCCCGGGCTTTTGCGCCGTCGCGGGCGGAACCCCGTACAGGCTGACGTGCACGGCGGTGTCGACGAGCGTGACCTGGGATGGATCGAGGCTGTCGATCGCGCTCGTGTTCATCAACGCGAAGACGCGGATCCGGTTGCCGTTGCCCGAGGGCGAGAAGACCGCGGTCGAGCTCATCAGGTATTCGACTCCGCCGAAGCGGGTCTCGTAGTCTCGGCTCGGCGAGACCGCCGGCCAGACGGTGAACCCGGGGTTGCCCTGGAACCTGAACTCCGTGGTGTCGAACAGGACGAGGTTGACGTTCGCGGCATGCGCCGCGAGCTGCGCCTTCGAGAGCGCATAGATCTGCGCCGCGTTGAAGCCGCCGGAAAACGGGAACTCGTTGGTGGTGATGTAGATGCCGTACTTGTCGGCGCCGATGTGCGGGTAGTCGCCTATGCACGGGCAGTTCGGATGGCTCGGCGTATCGGCCGGAACGCCGGTGTTCTGTACCGGGATGCGATAGACCGTCCAGCCCGTGGTCGGATCGCCGCTGTTGCTGACCGCGAGGTCGAGGTGATTGTCGCCCGTGAGACGGCCGTTCGCCGGGTTGACGTCGAGCGTCAGGACGACGTGGAAGAACTTGTCGACGTCCGGGTCGTAGTAGCACGTCGGGTCCGTGATCGAAGGTCCGAAGGGGCCGCTCGGACGCTGGATTGCCGCCGGGTAACCGTAGAACGTGTTGAGGTCGATGACGCCGCTCGCCGGCGTTCCGTCCTTCTTGTAGAAGCGGATGACATCGTTGACGGATTCGACGATGAAGCCAGGGCTGACGCACAGGCCCTGATCCGGAGGCTCGACGGTGAACTGGTTGCCACCGTTGGCGAAGCGCTGATCGAAGAGGCGCAGTCCGTCGAAGCTCGTCAGCGCGTCCGTCCCCTGCACGCCGACCGGCGCGATGCCGACGCCGAGGCCACGCGCGGTTGCGATCGAGCGGTTGACGATCCGCTTCGTCGCCGCGCGCAGCGCCTTGCGGTCTGCCGCTTCGGCGCTCTTGCCGCCGCCGTTGACGGCGACGCCTTCTGATTCGTCAACGCCTTCGAAGGTCGGCGCGAGCTCCGGCGAAGCGATGCCGCCGCCGGTCGCCGCGGGCGCCGAGACAAGACGGGCGGCGCCGCTGCTCTGGATCGTTCGTACGCTGCCGGCGGCATTCGCGGCGACCAGCGTCAGAGCGAGCGCGGCGCCCGCGAGGGCGCGCAGTGTGGACGTGGAAGGCATGTGAACTCCTCGATGTCGTTGCAGGCGCCGCATGTTTGGCGGTTGCCGATGGCGACGACGTTAATCGGTCGAATGACAATTGGCAAATGGGGTCTCCGCTCGGCAAGCGGCTCGCCTACCATCTCGCATGGCCGATCGTTTTCTTTTCGGATTCCACGCCGTCACGGTGCGCCTGAAGACGGCGCCGCGCTCGGTGGTCGAAGTCCACGTCGATGCCAGCCGACGCGACCAGCGCATGCGCCAGCTCGTCGGCCGCGCCGAGGGCGCCGAGGTGCGCATCGTCGACAGCGACGACAAGCGCCTGCGCGGCCTGGCCGGCAACGATCGCCACCAGGGCGTCGTCGCGATTGTCGAGGCGGTCGCGCGCAGCCACTCGCTGGACGACACGCTGGAGGCGGCCGAGGCGAGCGGCGAGCCGGCGCTCGTCCTCGTTCTTGACGGCGTCACCGACCCGCACAACCTCGGCGCCTGCCTTCGCGTCGCCGATGGCGCCGGCGCGCACGCCGTGATCGCGCCGAAGGACCACGCCGTCGGCGTCAACGCGACGGTCGCCAAGGTCGCGAGCGGCGCGGCGGAGACGGTGCCGTACTTCATGGTCACCAACCTGGCGCGAACGCTCGGCGAGCTGAAGGAGAGAGACATCCGCATCGTCGGCACCGCCGAGGACGCGCCGCGCTCGATCTACGAGCTCGACCTGACCGGTCCGGTGGCGATCGTCTTCGGCGCCGAAGGCAGCGGCCTGCGCCAGTTGACCGCGCGCACCTGCGACGAGCTCGTCCACCTGCCCATGAAGGGCGCGGTCGAGAGCCTCAACGTGTCGGTCGCGAGCGGCGTCTGCCTTTACGAAGCTGCGCGGCAGCGGCTCGCGCGCGCCGCGGCGGCGCGCGCACCGAACCAAGGCTGAGGGCGACGATGCCGGTCATCGAGGTCACGCACCCGCTGGTGCGCCACAAGATCGGCCTGCTGCGCGAAGCGAGCCTGTCGACCAAGAGCTTTCGCGAAATCACCGCCGAGCTCGGCCGACTGCTCACCTACGAGGCGACCGCCGATTTCCCGCTCGAGCGCGTCACGGTCGCGTGCTGGAGCGGCTCGCTCGAGGTCGATCGTCTCAGCGGCAAGAAGGTGACGGTGGTGCCGATCCTGCGGGCCGGCCTCGGCATGCTCGAAGGCGTCCTCGACACGATCCCCAACGCCAAGGTCAGTGTCGTCGGCATCGCCCGCAATCACGCCACGCTCCTGCCCGAGCCGTACGTCGATCGTCTCGCCGGCGAGCTGCATTCGCGCACGGCGATCGTCCTCGACCCGATGCTCGCCACCG
>JBDSLQ010000047.1:0-5340 GCA_039916285.1 Caldimonas sp. | reverse complement strand
GCGGCGATGCCTTCAACGAAGCGGACTCCAGGCGCGATGCTCTCGTTCCAGCAAATCATCCTGCGCCTGCAGTCGTACTGGGCCGAGCGCGGCTGCGCGCTGCTCCAGCCCTACGACATGGAAGTCGGCGCCGGAACGAGCCACACCGCGACCTTCCTGCGCGCGCTCGGCCCCGAGCCGTGGAAGGCAGCCTACGTGCAACCGAGCCGGCGGCCCAAGGACGGCCGCTACGGCGAAAACCCGAATCGCCTGCAGCATTACTACCAGTACCAGGTGGTGCTGAAGCCCGCGCCGGCCGACATCCTCGACCTCTATCTCGGCTCGCTCGAGGCGCTCGGTTTCGACCTCCGGAGCAACGACGTCCGCTTCGTCGAGGACGATTGGGAGAACCCCACGCTCGGCGCCTGGGGCCTCGGCTGGGAGGTCTGGCTGAACGGCATGGAGGTGACCCAGTTCACCTATTTCCAGCAGGTCGGCGGCATCGATTGCAAGCCGATCACAGGCGAGATCACCTACGGCCTGGAACGGCTGGCGATGTACCTGCAGGGCGTCGACAACGTCTACAAATTGCAGTGGACCGACGGTCTCAGCTACCGGGACGTCTATCACCAGAACGAGGTCGAGCAAAGCACCTACAACTTCGAGAGGAGCGACGTCGACTTCCTGCTCGTCGCCTTCGCCGCCCACGAGCGCCAGGCGACCGCGCTGATGGCCGATTCGCTCGCGCTGCCTGCGTACGAGCAGGTGCTGAAGGCGGCGCACAGCTTCAACCTGCTCGATGCGCGCGGCGCCATCAGCGTCACCGAGCGCGCCGCCTACATCGGGCGCATCCGCACCCTCGCCAAGAGCGTCGCGCAGAGCTACCTCGAGAGCCGCGCCCGGCTCGGCTTTCCGATGGCGCCGAAGGCGTGGGCCGATGAAGTCACGGCCCAGCTCGCGGCCAAGAAGAGCGTGGCCGACGCCCGGCAGACGGCGTGATGGCGAGCGACGCGATCCGGCCGCTTCTAGTCGAGCTGTTCGTCGAGGAGCTGCCGCCGAAGGCGCTGCCGCAGCTCGCCGCGGCGTTCGCCGACGGCATCTTCGCGGGCTTGCGTGCGGAATCGCTGCTGGAGGCGGACGCGAACCTCACGCCGTACGCGACGCCGCGCCGGCTCGCCGTGCTGATCGACGCCGTCGCCGCGCGCGCCGCCGATCGTCCGGTCTCGCACAAGCTGATGCCGGCGAGCGTCGGCCTGACCCCGGCCGGGGAAGCCACGCCGGCGCTTCTCAAGAAGCTCGCCGCGCTCGGCGCCGACGCCAGCGTCGTGCCGGGCCTGCAGCGCCGCCTCGACGGCAAGAGCGAGACGCTCTTTCTCGACGCGGTCGCGCCGGGCGCGTCGCTCGCCGAGGGCCTGCAGCGCGCGCTCGACCGCGCGCTTGCGCAGCTGCCGATTCCCAAGGTCATGCAGTACCAGCTCGCCGACGGCTGGACGAGCGTGGCATTCGTTCGTCCGGCGCACGGCCTGGTCGCGTTGCACGGCGCCGAGGTCGTCGCCGTGCGGGCGCTCGGCCTCGACGCCGGTCGGACGACGCACGGGCACCGCTTCGAAGGGAGCCGCGCGCCCATCGCGCTGCGCGACGCGACGAGCTATGCGGCGCAGCTGCGCGACGAAGGCGCGGTGATCGCGGGCTTCGCGGAACGACGCGCCGAGATCCTGCGCCAGCTCCAGGCCGCGGCGGCCGCGGCCAAGCTCGCGCCGGTCGACGACGACGCGCTGCTCGATGAAGTCACGGCGCTGGTCGAGCTGCCGAATGTCCTGACGTGCCGTTTCGATGTCGAGTTCCTCGACGTTCCACCGGAGTGCCTCGTCCTGACGATGAAGGCCAACCAGAAATACTTTCCTCTCCTGGAACGCGACGGCAAGCTCACGAACCGCTTCCTCGTCGTCAGCAACATCGCCCCGGCCGACCCGGCGCGCATCGTCGAGGGCAACGAGCGCGTCGTCCGGCCGCGCCTGGCCGATGCCAAGTTCTTCTTCGACCAGGACAGGAAGCGCACCCTCGAGTCGCGCGTCCCCGGCCTCGACAAGGTCGTCTACCACGGCAAGCTCGGCAGCCAGGGCGATCGCGTCAGGCGCGTGCGCCGAATCGCCGCCTGGGCGGCCGAGCGGATCGGCGCCGATCCGGTGCTCGCGGATCGCGCCGCGCTGCTCGCCAAGGCCGACCTCCTGACCGACATGGTCGGCGAGTTTCCCGAGCTGCAAGGGATCATGGGCGGCTACTACGCGGTCCACGACAGGGAGCCGCCCGAAGTCGCCGCCGCCATTCGCGGCCAGTACGTCAATCGGCGCGGCGACAGCGACGCGCGGGCGACCCACCTCGTCGGCGAAGCGCTGCTGATCGCCGACCGCGCTGAGGCCCTCGTCGGCATCTGGGGCATCGGCCTGAAGCCGACCGGCGACAAGGACCCCTATGCGCTGCGCCGCCACGCGTTGACGCTGATCGATTCCCTGCGGCGCGTCGCCGCGACCGGTGCGGCACGTCCGCTCGCCTTGCCCGAGCTGCTCGAGCGGGGGGCCTCGACGTTCACCGTGCCGCTCGCGGCCGGCGTCGTCGCCGAGGTCGAGTCGTTCGTCCGCGAGCGCTATTTCCAGCAGCTCGCGACCGTCCACGACGCGCGCGCCGTTGACGCGGTGATGAGCCTGCGCCCGGCGCTTCACGACATCGCCGACCGGCTGATCGCGGTGCGAGAGTTCCTCGCCTTGCCCGAAGCGCCGGCCCTCGCCGCCGCCAACAAGCGCGTCGGCAACATCCTGAAGAAGAGCGACGCGGTGTCCGCGCCCGTCGACCCGGCGCTCCTCGGCGAGCCGGCCGAGCAATCGCTCGCCGCTGCGCTGGCGGATGTCGGCGCCCGAGCCGACCGCGCCTACGCCGCGGGCGAGTACGCTCGCTCGCTCCGCTTGCTCGCCGGCCTGAAGCCGTCGGTCGATGCCTTCTTCGACAACGTCATGGTCAACGCAGACTCCGCTGCACTGCGCGTCAACCGCCTTGCCTTGCTGGCGGAATTGCGAACGACGATGAATCGGGTCGCTGACCTGTCGCGCCTGGCCGTCTGAGCACTTGAATGAAGCCCGATGGCGCCTCGCTTCGCTCGCTGCCCCCCGAGGGGGCGCGTCAGCGCCATCGGGCGGCCGGGCGGCACTGACGTGAAGCTCGTCATCCTCGACCGCGACGGCACGATCAACGAGGATCGTGACGACCATGTCAAGTCGCCCGCCGAGTGGGTGCCCATTCCGGGCTCGCTCGAGGCGATCGCCCGACTCAACCACGCCGGCTGGCATACGGTGATCGCGACCAACCAGTCGGGGCTGGCTCGCGGCCTGTTCGACATGGCGACGCTGAACGCGATCCACGCGCGCATGAATCGCGAGCTCGCCGAGGTCGGCGGCCGCATCGACGCGGTGTTCTTTTGTCCGCATGGCCCGGACGACGGATGCCTGTGCCGAAAGCCGCTGCCCGGGCTCTTCACGACCATCGGCGAGCGCTACGGCGTTTCGCTGCGCGAGACCTACGCCGTCGGCGATTCGCTGCGCGACCTCGAGGCCGGCGTCGCCGCCGGCTGCGCGCCGCACCTGGTACGCACGGGCAAGGGGGCTGCGCTCGACAAGGCGGCGCTGCGCGCGATCGTCAAGGCCGTGCCGCACGCGGTCATCCACGCCGATCTCGCCAGCTTCGCGCAGCAGCTGATCCAGCGCGAGCGCCATCAGCGCGGCGATGCCGACGAAGCCGATTCGCTGTTCGTGAAGCTGCGGTGATGGAGCGATTGCTCGCGGCCGTGCGCTCGGCGCTGTTCGTCCTGTTCTTGGCGATCACGGTCGTGCCCTGGGCGCTGGTCGGCCTCGTCTATTCGATCTTCGTTCGCGGCGAGCGGCTGTATTGGTACTTTGCCGGCTGGCTGCGCCTCTCGATCTGGGCGGCGCGCGTGATCTGCGGGGTGCGCGCCCGCGTGCAGGGGCGCGAGAACCTGCCCGACACGGCGGTGATCCTGCTGCCCAAGCATCAGTCGACCTGGGAGACGTTCGCCTTTCCGACCCTGATGCCGCGACCGCTCTGCTACGTGTTCAAGCGGGAGCTGCTGTTCATTCCGTTCTTCGGCTGGGCGATGGCGCGCATGGACCTGATCCACATCGATCGCAGCAAGCGCGCCGAGGCGTGGGCGAAGGTGGCCGAGCAGGGCCGGCGCTACATGGCGCAGGGCAACTGGGTGATCATGTTTCCGGAAGGGACGCGAACGCCGCGCGGCGGCCAGGGCACCTACAAGGTCGGCGGAACGCGCCTCGCGGTCGAGACCGGCCGCTCGGTCGTGCCGATCGCGGTGACGTCGGCGCGCTGTTGGCCGAGGAAAAGCTTCCTGCTGCGGCCGGGCCTGATCGACATCTCCATCGGGGTGCCGATCGATCCCGCCGGCCGTACTGCCGACGCGCTGATGCGCGATGTCGAAACCTGGATCGAAGGCGAGATGCGGCGCCTCGATCCCGAGGCGTATCGATGACGTCGCGGTTCGGGCGTGGCCTGCGCCGGTTCGTCGATTCCCTGCAGCGCGGTCTTTTCGACGAGGCCGACGAGACGCCGGCCGCCCCGACCGCGGCCCAGACGGCTGCGCCGGAGACAGGTTGTGCCGACACTCTGTCGCGCCACTCGCAGGCCACGCGCGAGTTGTTGCTCGCCGGCCAGCGGATTGCCTTTCGGCTCGCCCGCGTGCGCCGGCGCAGCATCGGCTTCGTCGTCGATGCGAACGGCCTGACCGTGCGCGCGCCGAAGTGGGTCGCGCTGCGCGACATCGACGACGCCGTGCGCGAGAAGGAGCGCTGGATCCTGGCCCGCCTCGCCGAACAGCGCGAGCGCGCCGCGCAGCTGGCGGCGAGCCGTGTCGTCTGGCGCGACGGCGCGTCGATCGATTACCTCGGCCGGCCGCTGACCCTCGTCCTCGCCGCGAACGACGAACTCTGCGCGGGCGAGACCGCGCTCGTGCCCGCGCCAGCGGACGGCGCCGCGCCCGCGCCGCGGCGCCTTCTCGTCGCCTTGCCGCGCGACGCCGGCGAGGAGCGCATCCGCGACGCCGTGCAGAGCTGGCTGCAGCGCGAGGCGATCCGGGTCTTCGCCGGGCGCGCGGCGCACTTCTCGACGCTGCTCGGCGTTCGCGTCGCGCGGCTTTCGCTCTCGTCGGCGTCGACGCGCTGGGGCAGCGCCAACGCGAACGGCTCGGTGCGGCTGCATTGGCGCCTGATCCAGCATCCGCCGGCGACGATCGATTACGTCGTCGCGCACGAGCTCGCGCATCTGCGCGAGATGAACCACAGC